>JAFGHS010000088.1 GCA_016930075.1 Deltaproteobacteria bacterium | reverse complement strand
TCCTGAAATCATTAAAGATTTCTCGTCGTCCCGCTTCAGCGGGACTCCTCGAAATGACAGAATTCGACTTTTTACGAAACCATCTATATTAACTGTTGGGCAGTTATAGAAAGAGAATGATCGTCACATATCTTGAGTCAAGAGGAAAAATGAAAGTCGAAGCATTTGCCAATTCAAAGATCGGACAATTATTTATCAGAGTAATTGCAGCCGCGATGGAGAGTCGGTTTCGATACCGATTCTTTGGCCCAATGCAAATTCTACAAGGTGCTGACATTCATCCTGGCCAAACCGTCTTAGAGGTGGGATCCGGCACGGGTTATTTTACCGTTACCGCAGCACAGTTGATCGGCGATCAAGGGTGTTTAGTGGCAATGGACGTGCTCGCGATGTCTATAGAAGCAGTATCCAGGAAAGTAGAGGCCGCCAAGTTGAAAAATGTCCGCGTGGTCAAAGGCGATGCAATGAATACAATGTTGGATGCCGCAAGTATGGACGCGGTTTTGTTGTTTGGCGTGATTCCCGCACCCATGTTGCCCTTGAACCGGTTATTGCCGGAGATGCACCGTGTCCTGAAGCCAGGGGGGACTATGGCAGTGTGGCCTCCGATTTGGATACGCCAATCGATTCTTCGATCCGGGTTATTTACGTATGCCTGCAAACGGAACGGCGTATTCAATTTCAGGCGGAGTTAAGCCGGGCGATGAAGGGTGTGCGGTTGGTGACCTTTGTCCAAACATGGCATCCAGCGGATTGCCAATGAAGCCGGCTCTCGCTGATGCTGAGTGTTGGAGAGAAATATAAATATGGAAATAATACAAGCAGGACCAGGACTGTTTTTTGCCCAAAGCAATCAATTCCGGATAATCTTTTAGAGCGTGTCGGTAAAGTGGTTTGGTTCCATCTGCTTTGCATCCGTTTCATCAATAATCAAGCCGTCCTTCAATGCCCTGTTTAGATAATGAACAGATGGATGACGGCTGCGGAGTATTCTTAATAGTCCTTGATAAATTCAGCCTTTCCCGTTAGATTGCATCCATGGCGAAAGTTGAGCTTTTTAGATTACGATGATCACGCTGGAGACGAAGATTTCGGTTCATAAATGACGGTTCTGTAAGAAGGAAAGATCAGATATTCAAGAGAAATTATCATGGGCATAGACAGCAAGGTGAGACTGGCGAGGGCTGATGAACTGGCCAAACTGATCGATCTGTACAGGCATCTCAATCCGGAAGACGAATATGCCGATTTGGGCCGTTTTGAGGCGATCTGGAAGAAGATTCAGGCCGACGGGGACATCTGTTATTTCGTGATCGAAGATGACGGTCGTTTCGCCGCATCGTGCTGGCTTTCGATTATTCCCAACCTGACGCGGGGGGGACGTTCCATTGGGTTTGTCGAAAACGTCATTACCCATCCCGACTGCCGGCGGAAAGGGTACGCCGCCGCCGTCCTGAAAGAGGCCGTTGAAACATCCCGGCGCCGCGGCTGCTATAAGGTGATCCTCCAGAGCGGAAGGAAAAGGACTGAGGGACACAAGCTGTATGAAAAACTGGGCTTCAACAAGGAGTCCAAATACGGCTACGAGTTAAGATTGTGACGGCGGAGGCGGAGGAGGGTTAACAAGGAATGGAACCGGCGACCATCGGAATCATCATCGCCCTGACGGCGCTTTTTATTTTGGTTCTCGTGCTTTTGTTCCGGGGCCAGTCTGCCGATGTGCCGGCCCGACTCGATGCGTCGCTCCGGGAGCAGTTTCTTGCCTTCCGTGCGGATATGCATCAGGAAATGGGTGCGGCGCGGGATGAAGTCATCCGGTCGAAAGATCTGATCTCGGATCATACGATCAAGACCATCGATGTCATCCGCGATATGGGCGAAACGCTTCACAGGATTATCGGGCAGCAGGAAGAAGCCCATAAACTGGGTCAATCCCTCAAGGACATCCTGCAGGTCCCCAAACTCCGGGGCAGCTATGGGGAAGTGATCCTGGAAGAAATGCTGGAAAAAGTCCTTCCCCGGGGCATCTGGGAAATGCAATATGCCATTGCCGGGCGTGAGTTGGTGGATGCCGTCGTCAAGATCAGGGATATTGTCATCCCCATTGACGCGAAATTCCCCAGGGACGATTATCTCCGCTATATCGAGGCTGCAACGCCGGCGGAAAAGTCCGGATTCTGGAAAAACCACGAAACGGCCGTCAGGAACCAGATCCGCAGCATCCGGGAGAAATATATTAAGCCGGAAAAAGGGACGGCGGAGTTTGCCCTGATGTTCATCCCGTCCGAGTCGATCTACTACGAGACCATTGCAGAGAAAAATTATCTGGGCGAACCGGCAAGGCTGTATGAATACGCCCAGGCCAACAACGTCATTCCCGTCAGCCCCAACACCTTTTATGCGTTTTTGCAGGTTGTTATGATGGGTGTGCGCAACCTCGACATCATCAAGAACGCCCGGGAGCTTCAGGAAGGGCTGGCCGCCCTGGAGAAATCCTTCGGTCTTTTCTACAACAAGTATGAGGAGATGGGCCGGCAAATCGAGAAGATCCAGGAGGCATACCGGCTCGGCAACAACCATATCGAACGGTACAAGCGCCGGTTGGACGGCACCCTCCGGTTGGAGGGATTCCGTGAAGAGAGCGGAGCGCTGCCGGATAAGGCAGACGAGGAAGACGTCATTTAATTTAGAAAGGTGTAAATTTGTCTCCCAATACTGAACCCGAAGGAACCCCAAAGCCCACTTTCGTTCTTGTGGACGGCAGCAATTATATGTACCGCGCCTTTTATGCCATCCGGGAACTTACCAATTCCAAAGGCTTTCCGACGAATGCCATCTACGGCTTCACTACCATGCTGATGAAGCTCCTGCGCGATACGCAGCCGGATTATATTGCCATGGTCTTTGATGTGAAAGGCCCGACGTTCCGGCATGAATCTTTCGATCAGTACAAGGCCACGCGGAAAGCGACGCCCGATACCCTGGTTGCGCAGATTCCTTACATCAAGGATGTCGTGCGGGGCTTTGCCATCCCTGTCCTGGAGCAGCAGGGGATCGAGGCGGACGACATCATCGGCGCCCTGGCGAAACGGTTTTCCGAAAAAGGGATGAAAATCGTCATCGTTTCGGGCGATAAAGACCTGATGCAGCTCATTTCGGAAGATGTCGTCATGATCGATTCCATGAAGGACAAGACCTTTGACGTCAAAGCGGTAAAGGAGAAATTCGGCGTCGGTCCTGATAAGGTCGCCGAAGTTCTCGGACTCATGGGGGACACCTCGGATAACATCCCCGGCGTGCCCGGCATCGGGCCGAAGAACGCCCAGCGCCTCATCGAAGAATACGGGTCTGTCGAGGCCGTCATCCAAAATGTGGATAAACTGCGAAACGCCGTAGCGAAGAAAAGCATCCGGGAAAATGCCGAGCAGGCAAGATTGAGCCGGGACCTGGCCACGATCCGCACGGATGTTCAGTTCGACTTCGACCTGGAAAGCTGCCGCTATACGGAGCCGGACAGGGGGGCGCTCATGGCGTTGTTCCGTGAATTCGAGTTTTCCTCCCTGATGCAGGATTTGAAAATCAAGGAAGATCAGGCAGGGCAGGGAAATTACCGTCTCATCCGCACGGCAGATGAACTTGCGGCCATGACGGCAAGGTTGACCGTTGCGGATGCCGTTGCCGTGGACTGCGTTCTGTCCGCAGAGTCTCCCATGAATGCCGAAATTCTGGGGATTGCCCTTTGTCCCGGCCGGGGCGAGGTGTTCTATCTTCCCATGAATGTTGCGGACGACGGGGCGGAGGCGATGGAAGAAAACAAAGAAGGCGCCCGAACGAAGTTCCCTCTCAATGGCGGTGACCGGCAGCAGAAGATGCCTGCCCGCAGCGCGGCCCTGCCCGGCATGGAAGACCTTTTTGCGGCGGCTCCGGCCCTGCCGGAATCTGCGGGAAAACAAGGCGGGGACGATAAAGGTATGGCCCTGAAAAAAATATTTGCCGACGGCAAGATTACGAAACACGCCCACGACATGAAAAATATGGAGATCGCTCTTGCCGGGCTGGGCGCCCAGCTTATGAATCCCGGTTGCGACACCATGGTGGCGGCTTATGTCATCAATCCCGCCAAGCACAACTTCAATTTAGCGGAAGTGGCCGGAGACTATCTCCGCATTCAGATCGTGGATGCCAAAAATCTGATCGGTGCGGGCGCCAAGGCCGTTCCGTTTTCCGCCGTACCGCAGGAGCAGGTGATGGATTATGCCTGTCGCAGGGCCGATGCGGTCATGGGCCTTGCGGGCGTCCTTGCGGAAGCGATCAATGCCCACGGGCTTGCCGGTCTCTTTTATCAGGTCGAAATGCCCCTGGTGGCTGTCCTGGCGGCTATGGAGAAAAAGGGCGTCCTCCTCGATCTCAAATTGCTTTCGGACATGTCGAAGGAACTCGAGCAGTTGTTGTCCCTGTCGGAAGAAAAGATTTATCGCCTGGCGGGCGAGACGTTTAATATCAACTCGCCCAAGCAGCTTCAGGTCATTCTCTTCGACAAAATGAAACTGCCGAAAGGCAGAAAGACGAAGGAGGGTTATTCGACGGATGTGGACGTCCTGACGAATCTCGCCGCGTCTCATGAACTGCCGGCGGAGATCCTCGCTTACCGGAGCCTTGCCAAACTGAAATCGACCTATGTCGATGCCCTGCCCACACTGGTCAACAGCAAAACGGGAAGGGTCCATACATCGTACAACCAGACGGTGACGGCGACGGGCAGGCTATCGAGCAGCAATCCCAATCTGCAGAATATCCCCATCAGGACCCTCGAGGGCAAACGAATCCGCCAGGCCTTTATCGCGCCCTCAGGGTGGGAGATTGTCTCGGCGGACTATTCACAGATCGAGCTGCGGGTGCTTGCCCATTTGTCGGGCGACAAGACCCTTGTCGCCGCTTTTGAATCGGGCGAGGATATTCACAGCCGGACGGCTTCCGATATCTTCGGCGTCTTTCCCGCCATGGTCAATGCGGAGATGCGGCGGCAGGCCAAGGTGATTAATTTCGGCGTCCTTTACGGGATGAGCCCTTTCGGTTTGTCCAGGGAATTGGGTATCAATCAGAAGCTGGCCCAGATTTACATTGAAGAATATTTCAAGAAATACGAAGGCGTAAAATCCTATCTCGACGGGATTCTTGATGCGGCAAGGCGCGACGGCTATGTGACCACCCTTTTCAACCGCCGCCGCTATCTTCCCGAACTCAACAACGCAAACGCCGTTGTCCGGCAGTTTGCCGAACGGATGGCCGTCAACACGCCCATCCAGGGCACCGCCGCCGACCTCATCAAGATCGCCATGATCTATATCGACGGCAAACTTAAGGAACGACGGCTCCGGTCTGCCATGATCATGCAGGTTCATGACGAACTGGTCTTCGAGATTCCTTCAGAGGAAAAGGATGAACTCATGGCGCTCATTCGGGAAGAAATGGAGGGCGTCGCCGCCCTCCGCGTGCCCTTGAAGGTCGATTGCGCCTCAGGGAAAAACTGGGACGAGGCTCACCGGTAGACCTACCTTAATCCTCATCGTCTTCGTCAAAATCATAACCCATCATATTGCTTGCCATATCGAGAAAAACGCCCAAGGACGAGCTCAGGTTTTCAATAATCTCGCTGTAGGCCAGTTTATCGTCCACCGTTTTGGCCTTGGACATGTCTTTAATGGCGTTTTCCAACTGATTTGAAATGCCTTCCATAATTTGTTCCGGGTTCATAATGGGGGTCTCCTTTTTAAAGTTGTTTTTAGTATCCCAGTTTCTTATCGACGACGTTCAGCAAGGGCTCGCCCTGCCGGTAGCGCCGCAGATTTTCTACAAAAATATCCATTACCCGGTCGAAATAATGGGGCGTTACCCCTGCATAATGGCCGGTGATAATGACGTTTTTCATGTCCCACAGAGGCGAATCTGCCGGAAGGGGCTCGGTCTCGAAGACATCGAGACCGGCGCCGGCTATCCGGCCTTCCTGAAGGGCCTGGATCAGGGCCTTTTCCCGAATGATGGCGCCGCGGGCAATGTTGATGATGCAGGCCGATTTTTTCATCAACTTGAGTTCGTTTTCGCCGATAAGGCCGTTTGTCTCCGGCGTCATGGCCGCCGTAATGACGACCCAGTCGGATTGGGACAAAACCTCGGCAAGGCCGTCGGGTCCGAACATCTGATCGACATAAGGCGATGTCCGCTGGGGATTGCGCCTTGTGGCCAGAACCCGCATATTCAAGCCCTTGGCCTTTTCAGCCATTTTTTCGCCGATCTTTCCCAGACCGATGATGCCGATGGTGGCGCTGTCGATCTCGACGACCTTATTCAGTCGCTTCCACCGGTGTTCCTGCTGCTTTGTGATGCTTTCGGGGATGCCGCGGGACAGGGCGAACATCATGGCCAGGATGTGTTCGGAAATCGGGATGGCGTGGACGCCTGATGCCGTTGTCAGGATAAAGTCTTTTTCGAGGACCGGCGGGAAGTTGAAGATCCAGTCGGCTCCGGCAAAGGCCTGCTGCATCCAGCGCAGGTTGGGCAGCTCTCCGTAGCGGGCAAGAGGCAGGAGGCCGAAGGCTACGTCCGCTTTTGGGGCCAGTCCCTTCGCTTTTGTTTCCCAGTCGTCCTTGTCTTTGATGACGACAACGTCCGCCTCCGGTGCGGCCTGCCGGATTCTTTCCAGGTTTCGCTCCGTCATGGCTGCTGCGCTGATGACGATATCATAGCTGATGAGGATGGCGCTGATTTTACGTTCAGTCATGGCACGTTCCTTAAGTGGATTTGCCCGCTTTGCGGGGATGTTGAGCAATTAAAAGTGCATGGTCAATATAATCGTTACGAGGTCCATATAAGAAAAAGCAATGCCCTGTCAAATGAATAAAAATGAATTTAAAGAATTCTTGACTTCCCCGGGGTTTAAGAATATTTTTCAGCCGGTTACGGCCATTGGAAAATGGTCAGCCGGGATATCGTGAAATCTTCACCTTAACGACTTTTTAGGAACGGATCACTTCTTTACGGAGGTTCTTTCTACGGAAAAATAACGGTATGAAATATGATGGCCTCGTAAAAAGTCGCAATGCAGCGGACATGTCATTTCGACCGCAGGGAGAAATCCTGAAATCATTAAAGATTTCTCGTCGCTTCACTCCTCGAAATGACAGAATTCGACTTTT
>JAFGHS010000087.1 GCA_016930075.1 Deltaproteobacteria bacterium | reverse complement strand
TGGTGCCGCGGTCTGAAACAGAATTTTATCCTCCTCTAACTTCTTGAAGTTCTCGAAAGAGACACCCGTGGTGCCGCGGTCTGAAACTTATCAATTTTTTCCTCCTTCTTCCCGATACCTCGAAAGAGACACCCGTGGTGCCGCGGTCTGAAACCCAGCTTGACGTCTGACTTGACGCCCTCTACTCTCGAAAGAGACACCCGTGGTGCCGCGGTCTGAAACAATCGCCCGTTCGCTAAAAGGCGAAAGATGCGCCTCGAAAGAGACACCCGTGGTGCCGCGGTCTGAAACTTTTCTTGAACGGTACTGAAAACTACAATACCACTCGAAAGAGACACCCGTGGTGCCGCGGTCTGAAACCCACCTTTGTCTTTAAGCATTGTTTTTAAACTCGAAAGAGACACCCGTGGTGCCGCGGTCTGAAACTTTGAGAGTTTTGGCTATCCTCACAACACTTCTCGAAAGAGACACCCGTGGTGCCGCGGTCTGAAACTCTTTAAACAATAGTTTTTGCCGTGAGTACGTCTCGAAAGAGACACCCGTGGTGCCGCGGTCTGAAACCCAGCGCGACCCCTCGTGATATTTCCCAGTCTCGAAAGAGACACCCGTGGTGCCGCGGTCTGAAACACTTCCGCCGCCGCGTCCGCCTTCTGCTTCAACTCGAAAGAGACACCCGTGGTGCCGCGGTCTGAAACCTGTTACAACGAACGTTATGCTCATAACTCCTCGAAAGAGACACCCGTGGTGCCGCGGTCTGAAACACAAGGAATGGGCCTAAGGTTTTTGCATTATCTCGAAAGAGACACCCGTGGTGCCGCGGTCTGAAACTCTTTATCGGGCTGCTGATCAGCTCCAGCTTTCTCGAAAGAGACACCCGTGGTGCCGCGGTCTGAAACAATAAACTTCGCCTTTCTCATGACTCCAGCCTTTCTCGAAAGAGACACCCGTGGTGCCGCGGTCTGAAACAGGGTTGACTACGAGGAGGCATAATTTCAAAATCTCGAAAGAGACACCCGTGGTGCCGCGGTCTGAAACTGAACTCGGCCTCGATCTCGGCTCTTACAGCTCGAAAGAGACACCCGTGGTGCCGCGGTCTGAAACGCGTGACCAACGCGGGCGTCCTGAAGGCGACATCTCGAAAGAGACACCCGTGGTGCCGCGGTCTGAAACTTGATTTATGCTCAAGCGAATGAGCGTGAATTTCTCGAAAGAGACACCCGTGGTGCCGCGGTCTGAAACATCTTTTTTAAAAGAAAACTTCAAACTTTTTCTCGAAAGAGACACCCGTGGTGCCGCGGTCTGAAACTTCGGCTGTCTTGCGAGCATCTTCTGCCAATTCTCGAAAGAGACACCCGTGGTGCCGCGGTCTGAAACCAATCATCGTCATGCTATAGACGCACAGAATACTCGAAAGAGACACCCGTGGTGCCGCGGTCTGAAACTGAGAAAATCTTTGCTAAAATGTCGGGTGCGATTTTCTCGAAAGAGACACCCGTGGTGCCGCGGTCTGAAACCCGAGCTTGTTTCCGCCAGCGTATATCCCACTCGAAAGAGACACCCGTGGTGCCGCGGTCTGAAACAACACAACCCCGCCTGTAAGATATGTAAGTACTCGAAAGAGACACCCGTGGTGCCGCGGTCTGAAACTGTGCTGGCCATAACCGCAACAACTAAAAATCTCGAAAGAGACACCCGTGGTGCCGCGGTCTGAAACACGCACTCTGTTTGGTAAGGCGTCTTCTTGACTCGAAAGAGACGCCCGTGGTGCCGCGGTCTGAAACTACATGTCCTGTTCCCAATATGCGTTTGGGTATGCTCGAAAGAGACACCCGTGGTGCCGCGGTCTGAAACTCTCCGTTCTTGTCCTTCCATACCGTTTCCGTCTCGAAAGAGACACCCGTGGTGCCGCGGTCTGAAACTCTCCACTGTTGGGGTTGGCCGTTGTAGCCTCGAAAGAGACACCCGTGGTGCCGCGGTCTGAACCAGATTACCGGCAACTTTACCATCAAGCCTCCTCGAAAGAGACACCCGTGTTGCCGCGGTCTGAACCAGATTCCGAGGCAGTCCGTTTTCATGGCATTCTCGAAAGAGACATTCGCGGTTTCATGGTCTGAAATCCGTAGGCGCACCATAATGCCCAATGCTTTACATGAATAAGGCATCCGCGCTATTCAAAATCATTTAAACTGTTTAAATAATGATTCATCACACATGAAGGAGGTAATACGATATGGAGTTCCAGTATCTCGAAGGAGCAAGTATTTTAGAAATTGATTATTCGGGTGAGTTGCTCGATATTTATGCATTCGGTATTTTTCATCTCAATATGCAGGAAATAGTTGACAAAGTTTCTCTTGGTCTTCTTACTCAAGCTGGGATGCTTGAACCAACATGGAGACGAGCAAATTATCTGCCTCGCCGCCCTTTTTTACCGGTTGATCGAATTATAAGATCGGAAATAAGACAGATAAAATTAGGATCTCTGTCTGAAATAATAACGTTTTCAGTTGCATCGGTTTTGTCCGACCCTAACGTAACATCATTACTTCAAAACCTGGGGGCCAATATTATTTGGGCCATAGGTGAAAGCGGTGTAAAGGGTGTCAAAAACAAATTTCATCCACAACCTAACAAATTTAGCTGGTTTAAACGAAGTGACGATCCTGTAGAAATAGGGCCAAATTTGCGAGATGTCTTACTGGCCATTGCCAGAAATACAAATGGGAAAAAGGCTGTATTAAAATTTAAAAGCCGCTCGCCAAATGGAGATCATATCGAAGTTGAAATCGACATAGATGGACAATAGGTACTTGATACATGATATAGGAGTAGTACTGATTCTTTATGCCATATAAGTCTGATCAGTATCGCTCGAGTCATCACAGGGTGAAATACTAATAATGGAAAAACTTTTTCGATGCTATATTTTACTAATTTTGACGTTTATATTTATTGAAATCAAAGTTCATGGTACATCCTTATGATGCGACGGCTATATCGCAATACAAAAATGAAAAAATCTTGACATAAAAAAGGGGGTTACCTATACTCCACATGAACACCAGCAATTCATATTATTCATATCAAGTATTTCTACACAATTTGTTCCGTATTGGCAGAAAAATGTGGTTTTGGGGGCGGTGACAACTGCCTTGGCCTATTTGAGATTCTGATTAAAGAGGCGTTATGAAGAAAGCTTTTTATTGCTTCATTTTTTCATATCTTTGCTTGTCGTTATTTTTTATTCAGCAGTCTGTCTGGGCAGCAATTGTTAATGATCAGGCTGCCCTTAAAACAAAACCGTTATATATTGCTTTTTTAATGGATGCATCAGGAAGCATGAAGAAAACAGATCCTGATGGTTTCCGGAAACTCGCGTCGCAGGCTATTGTATCCCTTTTATCGGCAGAAGACAGGATAGCCATTGTCGAATTTGGCGCGGAAGCAAAAATAATAAGCGAGTGGAAAGCTGCCTCGGAGAGAACGGCTATCTTCAATTTAGTCAATCAGATTGGTCACGACAGTAGTTTTACCGATTTTCGGGCCGGGTTGGAAACGGCCGTGCAGTTATTTAAAAAGGCGCCACAGGAATCGGACAAAGTTATCTTTCTTTTGTCTGATGGTGTTTTGGACCCTAATCCATACAGCGAAAAGTATGCACCGTATAACATTCAATACCGTCTGGCCATACGGGGCAAAAACAAAAGTGATGTGAGAAGAATCAACGAGATCTTTAAGAATATGTTGTCTCCTGTGGCGAAGCGAATGATTGAGACTGATATATTACCTGGATTGAAAAATGACGGGGTTCAGGTTTATTGCGTCGGATTCAGCGCCGAAGCTGATAGGAAATTTCTAAATCACCTGGCAGACGAATCCAGCAAGATCAAAATGGAATCTCATTATTTTTACGCGAATAGGGCCATCGATCTGATGGAGACCTTTGTCGGTCTGCTTCATTTCTGGAAGAATAAAATTATTTTGAAGTCGGAACAGGGAAATATTGCCGCCGGTTCAAACGCTAATATTGCCATGGATGCCTACCTCACGGATATTGCTTTTATTACCTTGACGGAAAACCGGGCGGATTTTTGTGTCAGACCGGAAGGGGGCAGCAAGGATGAGCCGATCCTGCAGGGGACGCACCCTAATTTGAAAGTGGCCGCTCTCACGGAAAAAGCGCCGCCCGGCGCATGGAACTATGGCTTTAGCAGCGGTTCCGGTTCCTACCGGTTATTGGCCGTCGGGAAGAGCACATTGGATTTGATCATTACGGGCATTAAAGAAAAATATGCCTACGGTGAACCTTTGCGGGCAAATGCATTCATTCAAATCAACGGTCAGGATGCCCGCGCCTATCTTAAAAAAAATCCGAGAGTCGTTGTAGAAATTGCCGTCGGCAATTCGAAAGAAGGTCCATTTGATTTGCAGGAAGGCAAAGAGGCTTTTTCGTTTGAGCATGTCATCAAAGCACCTGGAAAAGCGCGGATCAAATTTACCCTTCTGGCCAAGGACAAAGAAAACAACGATTTGCTTCCCAGACCGAGTAAAGAGTTCATCACGGAAATCTTGCCGCGATTTTATGTCGAGCCGCAAAATATAACTTTTGGTGATTTAAAACAGGGAAAGCAAAAAGAACAACTCGTAAAAGTCCATTCAGGACTGGATGAAACGGTCAGGATAAATGTAACCAGCGCCGTTAAAAATGCCAGTCGCTGCGGGGATGTCAAAGAAAAACTGCCTTTGGTAAAAGCGGATGCGTTTGATATCCGAACGGGGCAATCTTTCGAACGACCTTTGCGTTTGACTGTTCCTGAAGAGGGATGCTGGGGCGATTTTGAAGGGGAAATTTACTTTACATCCGATAAAGGTCAGAAGGCTGCCGTTGGTTTTCGCGTGCACGTGCCGAGTATTTGGGAAAAATTAACCTGGTTTGCCCTTGCCATAATGATCATTTTGGCAACTCTTTTAATCTTGCTCGCGATTTACTGGGGTTATCTAAAGGCGCCTGTCGGTGTACTCAGACCCGTCAATTACCCGCCGGGGACACCGATTTTAAACGATATTAAGCTCAGCGCCTTGAAGCGCGGCATTTGGAACAGATTTTTGCATTGGAAAAAGAATGTCATTACCATTGCTGATTTGAGGCTTGCCGGCCTGCCGCAAACGATGAAAACCGAACTCATCTTTCATCGATTTGGCGGCGACTATATAAAAAATACAAGCCCTGCGAAGTCGGGCCATACATTCATCGTCCGCAATCCTGATGTCGGGATAGACATTGAGCGGCGGCCGGGTTCCAGCTACCTGCTTTCTCATGGGCTGAATATCAAAATCAGCGATTATGAATTTACTTATGAACATATTAAATAGGAGGTATGCGAGACATGAACGATTTCTGGGATGATGTATTGAAGGATAAAATAGCCAACAAACCGATCAACGCGGCATGGGAGGACCTCAGCAGAGAAGCATCATTCAGGCCGATAATTTACATAGGCGCGGGGGGCTTTGGATGCAACATTATCAGAAATCTTAAAGCCGATATAGACAAACTGATTCCTGATCAAACCATAAAAGACGGCTTTGCGTTCATTGGGCTTGATACGCATCCGCGCGATCAGAACGATATCCTAACGGAAGTGGAGTACGCATCCCTTGCCGTAGGTATCGAGCCCAACAGCGTTGCCAGGGACCCCGAATTTTCACGTCATCTTGGCTGGTTCAGGGAACTGGCGGGCAATTGGAACGCCGGTTCGATCTTGGCGGCAAATAAAGTTCGATCTGTGGGTAGAATCGCGTTTCTTTTTCCCGCAAGTTTAACCGCCTTTTATAACAACCTGAACGCCGCTTTCAATCGAATCAACGCTTTCAGACAGAACTTCGGACCCGATGTATCTCCTAAAATCTATGTCATTACAAGCCTTGCCGGCGGAACAGGCGCTGGTTTATTCATTGATCTTCTGACGATCATAAGAAGTTATCTAACAAGCCAGCTTGGCCAGAAATATATTCTTCAAGCAATTCTGGCTACGCCGGAAGCCCTTGAAGGCGAGGCGCCGCCGACCGACTATCCGGAGTTTTATGCAAATACCTATTCGTCGCTGAAAGAAATTTTTCACTTCATCAGGGGAAAAGAGGAATTAGTATCATACGGGATCGATGGCTCCGGCCTCGAAAAGATTAAAATCACAACGCAGCACATGCCCCATCACATTTTCTTAATTACAGACCGTAACATGAAGGGCAAACCCGTCGTCAATACCCTGCCGGAACTGGGGGCTATGGTAAAGAGCTATCTCCTTTTTGAAATTCAAACACCGCTCATGACAAGCGGCGGTGCGCCAAAAGTTCAAGACGGAGAAAATCGCCGGTTTGACACGCCGGGTCACGGCAACATGCCGCGCGTTTTTTCTTCAATAGGTGTGGTACGGTTCGGCCTGCCCTACGAAGAGATCACCCAGCTTTTCACTTCCTCGATCATCAGGCGGGCGATGAGCGATGAAATATCGGGGATATGCAACGTGGCAGATATCGACGGCTGGATCGCGTGCCAGGAACTTGCAGAGGTTGATACGGATCAGCTTCAAGACTCGCTGAGAAAAGATAAAGAGGGCCATGCCATACGCGTACCTCTTGATGTGGAAGGTGATCTGGCGAATCTGAAAATTGCCGAATACGGGAAATCCTGCAAGAGCCTTAAAGATGACAAGCTTCGTGCGATAAACGAAACCGTCAAGCCCATAATTCAGGGGAATGCTTCTTCGCATTTGGATAAAGCCGGACAGAATCTGGAAGCAACCTTTAATGAAAAAGCCCGGGATCGTTCTATTGGCGAAGCTCTTTCTTTCGTTCGATCCCTGAATGACCTCCTGAAGCAACAGAAGGAAGTCTTAACGAAGGAACTCGATGCCGGTCGGAAAACACTCGAAAAAGCGGATCAAAAGGTTAAGCAGGGCATATCAAATGTCGCGGAGGCTGCGACAAGCGGATTCTGGGGCAAGAAAAGCCGTGTGCAATGCGCCGTAACCTCCTTCGGCGGCGACCTCGAAGCAATGCTGAATCAGCAGATCATTGTCTGGGCACAGGAAGAAGGGGTAAATCTTTACGATAAGCTGCTGTCTATTTGCGAAAAATTGATAAGCGATTGGGCGGTTGTAGAGAATACATACTTGTCGAGATTGGAAAATATTAAAAAGACGATTGTTGCTCTCATTGACAAAATCAACAGCATGGCCGAAATCAATAAACGGAGCGACGGAAACAGATTCAGTATTGTAAATTCGTCCAATGTAAAAACGCTTTACAGCGAATTTTTCAGCGATCAAGTCGAATCGGCAATAGCCTTGAGGGCGAGAAAAGACTGGCGGGCCAAATCCTTGCTCAATGACACCTTGACCAAAGATAAGAATTGGATTCCCCTGGCGATGAGTGCGATTACTGACGAAGTTCACGATAAAATCAAAGGCCTCGACATTATGAACGTGATTGAACGCTTCTATGCCGAGGGGACAGAAAGAGATACCCTGATGACCACCGTAAAGGCCTTAGGCTCGCCCTTGTTTCCGCTGGATGAAAGCAAGCAGGAACCGCTTTACATGACTGACCGGGTTGTTGCCGTTCATCCTTCCATCCGCGGCAAGTTTACGGCTTTTTTTGCCAGGTATAAAGGAGCGCAAGAGGGGATGAGCGATGCTTATTTTTCAACGACTCACGAAGTGATCATCTATTCAATCACCCATGGGTACACCGCTCATTCACTGTCCAGAATCAGCTACTATAAAGCGCAATATGATTATCTTTATAAGAAATATCAGGAGCTCACTGCAAAGAAAATTCCCTTCCGTCCCATCCATACCTGGGCAGGCGCCGATGTATGGGATGATTTGATGCCTAAACCGCCGGGCGAAGAAGACGCTTATAAGCTATTTATAGTGGGGCGTGCATTTAATCATCTTTATCCTGAAGCGAAAGCCCAGTCTTTTATCTATAACAAAGGCAGCTACTATTATCTCCTGTCAGAAAAGGGGAAGCCGGAGAAACTGGGCAACAGTCTGGAAACGGCAATTGAAAAATTCAGCGACAACCCGGAATGGCAGAAAAAGATCGAGCAGGAAATTGCCGCCAAGATTGGAGGTTTAGGCACAGCAGAAATCAAACAACGCATTGAATCGGAATACATGCCGATCATCGATGCTGAGATTGAGAATTCCGAAAAGGGCCGCGAAAGGGATCGTCTCAGAATACTTCGGGATTTACGGGCGTTACTGGCTGAATTTATTGAATCGGATCTTAAGGAAAGGAAAGTGTAACGCATGGCCCTGGAATTCCTTCGACGTGCGATATTTGATGAAACAGCCGCCCTGAAGTCGCCCCGGTCTGAAGTGTTGGCGCGGACATTCTATCTCGTGCTTTCACCTTCTATGGGACATTTGCAGGACTGGTTTCATGAATGGTTCCCGGATTGCGATGAGGCAATCCGTTGTGTCCATCCATGGTATATTGCCGACAAGGGAAGCGGACGCGACAAAATCAAGGAGCATCTTAAAAGCATGTTCCTTGCGGCTTTCGGTGTTGACACGGCAAACCGGCTACTGAATCGCGGTTATCGTATTTCAAACACGGCGACTCAAGTGATTCTTGTTGGAGATTTGACGGAGGAAGGCGTCGATTCTTACATGGAATCCGTGTGTTCTACTTTCAAGGAAATTATTGCAGAGTTTGGGAATCACGAATCTCCTATATTTTTCACTGGTCTTCTTCTTTGCAGAAACCTCGTAAAAGATGCAGCAGAAAACATTTGTACAAAAACATGCGGGAATATCGACGATAAATTAAAACTGATTAAAGATAAATTTGATCGCCTATTTCTCATCGATATTTCCAATACCAAGGGCGTCATTGTCTCAAACGAAACGGATATGCACTTTCTTGTCGGGCAACTGCTCTATATCCTGTCAAAGAAACCTTTGGAGTTTACCGCGGCGTTACGTCCCGCCGCCTTCGGGGAGTGGCTACGCCGTGTTCGCCCTAGAGATAACCGGTGCAGCGGTTTTTCCGGCATATCCATACTCAATCCTATCGATCAGATGCTTGAAACGCTTCTTATCGCAAAAGGGGGAGAAATTTTAAATGGGGCCTTCTTTGGCGGCATCGATGAGGACAAGGTGGACTTTTATGTCAAATCGCTGATTAACAAGACACATCTTAATTCTCAGGATGTCTTCAGTAAGATGCTGAAAGAAAATAAGGATGCGCCGCTGATTGATCCTTTAAAGAATCTTGAGGCGGCCGGAGCATCATGGGAGATGAACCGGCCTGATGAATTTACATCGTATATCGATTACTTAGATGCTCGTCTGCCGGGTGCTGCCGAGGAAAACGGCAAGATCATGACCGGGCTGGGTCAATTGCTGCTCGATAATTTCAGGTACGAATTGCGCGATCATCTAAACGGGGCCATATCAAACGAAACGGGCGGATTGCTCATAGCTGAAAAATTATTAGCAAAACTCAAAGAATTAATAACCGGCATGATTCCCAAAGAAGCACCTGATCAACCCTTCCCGGATATATCTAACCTTATCAACAAACTTGCTGCCTTATGCGCAAAAGGGCCACGGAAAGAAGCCGTTCTCGTAAGAGGTGCTATGCTTTGCTTGGCAATCTTTGCCGGCATATTCGGCAGCCAGGCCATGTTTGATTTCCCGTTCTTTGTATTTCCATTATTCGCCCTTTTGGCGGCGGTGGGTGTTGCTACTTATTGGTTCAGCAGCAAAAAGCAGGTTGACAGTCTCGTTTCCGATATCTGGCAAAATTTATTTGAGAAATGGAATATATTGATGGGCAAGGAGTATTCTGCGATTTTTACCGCGCTTTTGCCGCAATATATATCGATCATTGATGAACTTGCGGCACGCGTGCAGGAATCACAGAAACGACTCCACAAAGTCGTTGCGTTCTTTTCAGATAAATACGTTGCCGCCCTACCGGAGCATTCTGCCTTTTGGCGTTATGCTGTCAATAACAGGGAAGATTTTATGAAATATCTCCCGCAGCTTCAGACCAACATGCCGGACATTGCCGCTGCGTATTTAAAAGAGGATCGCCCCCTTGAATTATGGAACAGGACGGCACCGCTCGACGCTGCAGAACTAAATGAATGGGAGTGGTCTCTTGGGGAACGTATGGGTTTAAGATTGTTGCCTATGGCCAAAAACATTATTGATCTTTCCGTCTCTCAATTGTTGAACGATTCGGACGATCAAACAAAAGCATTTCTTGAATTACTGAAAAGCGCAGCCCAACCGTTTCTGAGCCTAAAGCCTAGTGCGGAGCACTGCATCCCGCAAGCCGTTGTTGAAATGCCGGAGGAAGGCAGCGACGGCATATATCAGCAAATTGAAAACGCCATAAGAGGCTCATTCCAAAGCATGGAGAGGAAAAGTTCTATGTCGCCTTATCGAATATCCCTCTTTAGCTTTGCCGACAGTGTCGGCATCGATTCCTTGAAGGCAGGAGGTTGACGTGTTGTTCCTTAGTCTGCTTATCTATATTTTGATATGGCCGGTTTATGTTATGGTCATTGCGCCGATGCTGGGCATTACGTCTATCTTCATAATGATAGCAGTGCCTTTCATTTTGTTTTTCTTCTCTTGCGCTATTTCAGGGCTCATTATTTACCTCATTCATTCCTTTAACCCTGAATTTAAGCCTGCCGTTAGAAATATTGTCAGGCTGCCCGGCGTGAAGTGGATTGCCTTTTCGACAGTGATTGCGGGCGTCTTCAGCTTATTTGCCATCACCATTAATCACGGGCTGAATTACGCGAGCTTTGGCCTTTTTATACCGGTAATCATTGTATCGCTGCTCAATGCTTTGAATATTGAGAAAAACCCCAAGATGCTTGAAGACGAACAAATTGCCCCAAAATTAGTCACCCTGCCGCGGCCAGTGCCGCAAGAAGTTGAAAAAGATATGGTGAGATCATTTACCTGGGCGCATAAAGGACACGAATACGGGCTTTCTCTTGTTGTCAGAAAATCCGTCTATGATGATTACAAATCAAAAGCGCGTGCCCAGTTCAGGGAATGGGCTTCCGAATATGTGGCGGGAGGCATCTGCGGCGAAGTAAGAGAACTTGCCTTTAAATTGATGCAAATAGGAAAGCCCTACGGCACTTATGAGGAGGTGTCGTTTGTGCTTTCCTTTGTGCAGCAGGCCTTAAAGTATGAACGCGATGAGGGAGAATATCCGAGATACCCGGTTGAATCGATCATTGACGGCATTGGTGACTGCGAAGACTTTTCAATCCTTGGCGCCGGCATCCTCAAATTAATGGGATATGAGGTTGCCCTCCTTTTCCTTCCGGGTCACGCCGCGCTGGGTGTTGCCGGCGCAGCAGATATTCCCGGCATATTTGCTGAGCATCAAGACACCAGATATTACTATTGCGAGATGACGGCGTCGGGTTGGCAAATAGGCCAGTTGCCTGAAGACCATAAAAATGAAAAGATTGAAGTCTATCCCGTGCCGGGCGTCATTATTGAAATCAGCGATTCCAGCGCGGCAGCGGCCGGATAATGGAAAGGCTGATGTTCAATAAACCGGTGAAGTTTTGCCTCTCGCACTTACAATCAGGAAAGGATTGGATTTGATATGAATAAAATGATTTCGACTGTGGTATTTGTCATTATCCTTATCGGCATTTTAGCTGGCGGTTACTGGTTTTACACCACCAGAATAAGCCATACGGCAATCGGCGACATTCTTAAAAATCCCCGTAATTATGAAGGGACCTCAGTAACCATTGAAGGACAAGTTATTGATCCCATATCATTGTTAATAGTCAAATATTATAAGGTGAAAGATAATACCGGTGAAATTATTGTGACAACGAGGCGGCTCCTGCCAACCGCCGGTGAAAAGATCCGCGTCAAGGGTACCATTGACAGTGCTTTTAGCATTGGACCCGAACAACTCCTGGTTCTGATTGAAACTGAAAAACAACAGAAATAATGATAAACCGTTTCCTGTTACAAAAAAACAGTCAGGATCGATCTTTCTCTTTTTTAATTAAATACTCAACTTTCGCAGTTGCGAAAAAAGTGTAACATTTTGTAATTATTAGTAGTATAGCGTCACAAGGTGTGATATATAGGTTTTGTTTCCAACAAAAGCCCATTAACACACGAGGTGGCGCTATGACCCGGATTGTACAAGACAACATTGACTGTGAAAACCAAATTCATCAGTTCTTTCAAAATCAAAAAATTGGTCGCCTCCTGAAGCGAAGTAACATCAGCAAGGAAACGGGGGCGCTCTTATGAAGCTCTGGTTGCACATGCCGCGCTGGTATGCTGCCGATACATCATGCTGGCACTTGCCAAAAGGATGAATCAGGATCCTCGAACACTTGGCACTTTGTTTTACGCCTGGTGCGAGGAACTTCAGCAGGCAACCTTTGCAGAGGCAATCATCCTGGTCTTGATCTTTCTGGCGCAGGTCTTGGCTGCACTTTCAAGCTTGACTAAGAATTTCCGCCATTCACTTATCGGGGCGTTCCTCAAGGCACTGCCGCCAACTGCCGGGGCACGCTGGCTAATTGCTTGGCAAAATAACGCCGCTTATTATTAAAGAACAGATAGTTACATCCGCTTATGGATGTGCGAAAGTTGAGAAGATTTATTTGTGGTTTGTTTTTTTCATTAAAATATAAATTTATGGACATGTAATAATACTTAGTGGTAAAGGTTCTTCACATCTATCCCTTTTCCATTGCAAAAATAATTTTGCTACTCATTGTCGGCGGCTTGTATGGCTTTAAAAAAAAAACCACCTGATTGTGATATAGAAAAGCCAAAAAATACATCACGAAAACGTATCAAAGACTTAAGCGATTCCGATCTTGTGGAATGCTGCGTCAACACGCCATCCGATGCGGCTTGGACCGAATTCTACAACCGCTACAATTCCTTCATAGACAAGCATATATTGATAAGATTGTATGACCTCGAAATGCCGCACAGGAAAGATGATGTTGAAGATTTGAGCTTCGGCATCATGGAAAAAATCCACGGGAAAAATTTGCTTGAGAAAGCACTCGGCCTCGATGATAGGGAATTTAAAAGATGGTTTGCTGCAACGATTTCCAACCACGTCCGCGATTTCAGCAGGCGCCAAAAGCGCCAGAAAAATGCTTATGTTTATAAGGCAAAGCGCTTAACAGGCTCTTTGTACAAATCCGTTGGCAAAGATGAAAAAAAGATATTTGTATTGGATACAATAGCGGCGCCGGAAACATCCTTCGAAATTGAGGATGAAATCCGGGCGGCCCTCAATTCGATCGAAGAGCTGGATGAGATTAATCGCCTGGCTTTCCGCGTCTACATTATGTTTCATGAGCCTCTGACGGATGATCATGTCCGGCGGATCGCCAGCATAAGAAGTATATCAATAGCCGACGTCGAGGCAGAAATCAACGATATGATGGATGTTCTGGTCCAGAAAAACGATGAGTATGAATTAAAACAGGATAAGCTCTTCAATAAAGCGGCCTACCTGCTTCGCCTGCAATCGCGGCTCAAAGAATGCGGGAAAAATCCGGATACGCCCCGCCAGCTCTTGGAGGAAATCGAAAACGAAATAGCGGAAAAGACACACCAATTAAATAACCTGAAAGCAGGGGCGACAAAGACCGGCATCCACCCGGCCGTGAAGGACATTTGCCGCCTTTTGGGCAAGTCGGAAGAGGAAGTAGGCAAGATCAATGTCTGGTTTTCCCGTGCCAAGGAAAAATTGAGGGAGACTCATAAATTGGCATGACCGATAAGGCGATGTAATTTTTAAATGTAATAATTGATCCAATTCGACGTTAGTTATTAAAAAGTTCATGAAACGGTAAAATTAAAATGCGCAAGAAAACGATCAATGGGAGAAATATATCTTTAAGGGTTATCACGTCGGTTAGGGGATGCCCTGTCTACGCCCCGGATGCAGACATTTATGATGACTATGTGGATATGCTTCTTTTGCCTGCCGAGAAAAAAGCGTTTGAGGAGCATCTTGATACCTGCCGGACCTGTTCGGCAAGACTCAAAAAGGCTTTCTTGCGTGATGAGCAAGTTGAACAATCCGACCTGTTGAGCGCGGCAGGGCAAAAGGAGTCTCTTAAAAAAACGATGGCGTATTACCATCAGATAAAGAATGCCCCAAAAGAAAATCTTACCCTCCTTGCCGCAGGCGCAAAGAGGAAAAAACCGGTTAAAGGGGTGGCTTACGGTGTGGCTTATGATGCAGAAACCGACACGGGTTCCCTGCTTAAGTGCACTGCTGTCGTGCAGGATGCCAATCAGGCCAAAAGCAAACTTGAAATCAGAGCGCCGGAGGTCCGGGCCGTCAAACAAGATAATATAGAATATACAATCTCTTCACCCACAAACCTCCTTGAACAGCGTCTCAATGATCTTTTTTTAACGCATCCGATCTTGCAGCCATTACAACTGGGTGAAAAGATGATCCGCGTCGATGTCAGGAAAAAAGGCGGGATTGGCGTTATTGCTGAGTTAGACAGTTTGTTTCTAACCTGTCTGGTAGCGATTCTGTCCGCTGTAACAGGACGGCTGATCGATCCTGATATGGCCTTTTCTTCGGCAATAGCAATAGACGGTTGTTTGGAAGGCGTGGCAGACATTGAAAATAAAGTGCGTATCGCCAAAGAAAAAGGCCTCAAAACGTGTCTGATTGCGGAAGAAAACAGATCAGATTTTTCAAGGCGATCGAAGGCCGCGCGGGATATGCATTTGTGTTTTTTCGATGCGCTGGACGACGTTTTGGTACATCTTGGCATGACGGATGATTTAAAGACGCTCGATGGTGGTGCTCTTTTGCCCGATGATGCGATTGCCAAAAAGGCCGGCTCTCCACTTACCGGCCCCGCTGTTAAATCGATGCGTCTGCTGTTGGAAGAGACGGTCCACGCAAAGAAAATTGATGTGAATATCCTGGATGCATTGGATCGCCTCATTCCCGTATTGTTGCGTGCGGGAACGAAGCAAACACCCATTACTACAGCATTTGTTGTCGGCGACCCGTCTGCCGTAAAGAGGATCTTAACCCAGTCCCACATTCTTCTGAAGGAGAAAATCAATATTTATGTAGAAGCGGGTCAGGCGCTTATTCCCCTCTTATCGCTGGTAAACGGCATCAATCTGGGATACCTTCTCAATCATCGCGGCATTGTCGAATCCATCATTAACCTGGACATCGACATCACCGGCGACTACGCCATCAGCAAAATGCTACAGGGCATCAACCGCCGTTACGCCCTGATTTCGCAGACAACCGGCGCAATGGTCTTGCACATATCGTCGGCAACGCATGGGGCTAAAATCTTCAATGACGGAAAACTGGTTGCCATATATCGAAAAGGTAAATGGCAACCAGCGGATTATCATCAATTTGAAAGGCAGCTTGATCACCTTGCGAAAAGTGAAAAACTTCCACCCGACGCGGTGGGAAAAATCTGCCGTGTCGCTGTCAATATGGCTGATTTGCGAAAAGAAGGCCTGTTCGTCTTCCTTAAGGATCCAAAAACTATTGCCAAAATGGCCGTCGATCCAATCGAGGTGCCCTTTTCTTTCCGGAAAGAATACGTCGGCAAGATCGCTGACGATGATCTTGCAAATTTTGCCAAAGAGGAGGGCGCCGTATTGATTGACAGGCGCGGCAATATGCAGAGTTTCACGGCCTTTCGTGGTCTGGACGCTCAAAAAATCAGCAAGCAAATTCCCGGCATCACCATCCAAGTGACCAGGGACGGGGCAGTTGTCGTTTATCGTTCCGGGGATCAAGTTGCTGAGCTTTAAGCTCGAATGGTTTTTATGATTTGGAAATTTTACCTCTTCATCAATCGCTGCATCCAGTAATTGATTAGTTCCCTCTTCCCCTCACATTCATATGCCGGGAGAGAGGGACTCTCTGGACATGTTTCCTCAATTGCTCGATTAACGGCGATTTTGGCCGCCGGTGCACAGCCGGCTGCAAATAGTGAAATACAATGGCGATTGCAGTGAATTTCTTCACGTCTTTCATTCCTCACCCCTCCTTTTGATCGTTTTATTATTCGGACCATTCCTTAAACCCATCAGTATGAAGTGTTCAACGACATTATTTAGAAAATATTACCATGTTGATTAAGAGTTTATTTTTTCAGGTCAGATGTCAGATTTTCTAAAATTTGTCGTTGTACGTATATGACACAGAAATCTTGCCGAAAGGAAAGGGAATCCAAGGTAACAGAGTATGTCCAGATTACAATGTTTATGGATTACTTGTTGATGAAACCAGAGATAATCTATGTAGAATCAAAACCAACCTATGACGATAATGAAATTTTGGCAAAAAAGAAAGAATTCAGGAGCATCATGACTGTTCGCGTCACAAATAGATTCATGGAAGAGATATTGAAGAATTAACGGTGGGATGCAGACCTGATGGATTGCCGGAGAAATGTGTCATGGCGTCAAGAACACCTTGTCGAAAAATACGTTATGATAAGATCGGTGCGATGTGGGCGGTAGCCCAGGCAAAAAACAGCGGCGATTCGTATCGCAGAGAGATACGCCAGTATTGGTGCAAGGAATGCAAAGCTTATCATCTTACAAGCCAGCAAAAATACGGTAAATCATAAAGTTATATGAAAATCCCCCCCTTGCCCCCTTAGTCTGTGTAGTAATACGGAAATACTTGAGCGATAAATAGGATTGCAAATGTGCATATGTAATGATACATATTTATGCACATTAAATAGCGTTATAAAGAGGTGTGTTATGAATACAGAGACTGTGCGGCTGAATATTACCTTGCCCAAGGACTTGGTGGCTGCTCTGAATAGGCTGGCCGGGCGAAGGCAGCGCAACCGGTTCATCACAGATTCGGTAAAAGAGCGGCTGGCGTATTTGGAAAAAATAGAACTGGAAAACAGGCTCGCGGAGGGCTATCAGGCGGCGGTTCGGGAAGGTGCTGCAATCACAAAAGATTTTGAAGCCGTCGATTTGGAGGGTTGGGATGAATATTAAACGCGGCAATATCTATCTTGCAGTCCTTGATCCCACCGTCGGGCGGGAAATTTCCAAAACGAGGCCGGTGGTTGTCGTATCGAATGATCAAAATAATATTTATGCCGGCACAGTTAGTATTCTGCCGGTCACATCAAAAAATACAGAAAAAATATATCCCTTTGAAATGTACCTGCCAAAAGGCACCGCCAATCTTCCGAAAAATTCCAAGGTAAAAGCAGACCAGATCAGAACCATCGATAAAAGCCGGCTTGTCCAATTTGTCGGTGAATTGGATGAAAAAGAAATGATGCAAATTGACAAGGCCATAAGCATACATCTGGCGCTGATTTAATCAGCAAGAGTTTGATTCCAGTCACCATCCATCCAGCATTTAAAAATTTGTAGAGACGAGAGACATTGTATGTAACAGCGGTACATGTCTTATCCCTTGCGCACGATTGTGCGTATCTTCTTCTCCTGTTCGGACATAAAAGATTCCCCTCTTGTTATCTTTTTCACATTTCATCGTTAATAGATGAAGAAAGAAAAAACAAGGAGGAATGGATATGGAATCTGGAAAGGACAGGCGATTTGATTTTTTGGCTCATTATGTCGAACCATGGAACTGGCTGTTGCCGTTTAATGATGAACTCAACAAAGCGCCGGAGAAACGGTGGAAATATTTGCCGTTGGCGCCGCTCTACGGGTTGATGTCATTATCATATCTTTTTGGCAGACAAGCCTTCAATGTCGTTGATCGATTTACATTTGAAAATCATAAGAGCAGCCTCAATGGCAGAACTACATTATTGAGGAATTTCGGGTATCATTTTTTTATGAAGAGTCAGAGGGAAAAGATTCGCGCGCGGATTGTTCGCGCTGTTCTGGATGCCCAGAATGATGGTGTGGATGTTGTCGGTTTGGGGGCATTGACAAAAGCGGAGTGGCTTACGGAAGGAGGTAAGGTAATTGTGGATCAACTTGGCGATCAACTGCGCATTCCCGTTGTTCATGGCGATACGCTGACAGCGGCGACGGTTATCAGGCAGGCCAAGCAATTGATCACAAATTATGGGATTTCAACGCCCGTTTTTATCACAGGGGCCACTTCAAAGATTGGCAGGGCCGTCGTACTTGCCCTGGTAAAAGAAGCTATTCCGGTCATCATGTATACGGAAAGCAAAGCCCGATTTGCGGCCATTCAAAGAGAGGTTGGTGATAATAGCCGTTTCATCACGATGACATCTTCGCTGGAGGACGGTTCTCAATGTCGCCTCTGGATCACGGGAAAAGCAATTCCTTCCGGCAAGAATCTGTTGCCGAATATTCCGAAAGACAATGTTGTGCTTAACTTTTCAGTCCCCAATCCGGTAACGGAAAAGCAGATTCGCCTACGGTCCGATGTACGGTTTTTCGAGGGTGGTTTGCTGGCCTACGATCCGGCAAAAACTAACCTGCGCTTCACGATGCGGCTCAATCCAGGCACAACGTATGCCTGCCATGCAGGGACAATGGTCCATGCGTATAAGGGTTGGCAACATCACGAGGTCGGCCATGTCGATATGGAATCCCTGGAGGCGGTATGGGAGGCCGCGGAGGAACTTGGATTTTATTTGCCGCCGCTGAAATAGGATCTATTAACGGTGCATCATATCTGGTGCGAGTACAACGAAAGATGAAAATTTTCACTGGCCGCCCGCATGAAAATGGGGCTGTTCCGTAATATTTTTTATAAAATTTCGTTTATCTATGTTGCTGAACACTTCAAACAAAATGAAAGGTGGAGGGTATCGCATGACACTGGATCGACCGGAACAAGTCGAAAGCACGAAGGGTAAAGCCGGGCATGAAAAGGCAGCTCAAGAGATCAAACCGGATCACAAACTACATGATCTTTTACAGTCCAACAGCGCGGTAAAGGCAGACATGGTGAGGCAGCTCATGGCGCTGGGCCTCAGCGAAGAGGCGGCAAATCGTATTCTGAGGAAAGACAAATAGCGGCTTGCTCAAAGACCCGCTTATGCATCGACTTTAATCAGGAGGTTAAAATGACAACGGAGACCACGTTTCCTGCAATTACAGTAAACAACAAAGGTGACCGATTCAAGGTGTCGGCGGCGGTCGAACTGGCTTCGATCTTAAAAGCCAACCTGCTGGGCGAACAGAAGGAGCTCTCCGCCGAAGGCGGGGAGTATTTAAACACCCTCGATCCGCGAAAGCTCCAGGGCATCCGCACGGCTTTCGTGACTTCCCTCTCGTCGCTGCCCGAAGAGATCATCTTGGAGATGCGCATCTCATCCGTCCCTGACCTGGCCTGCATGGCCCATGGACGTCTGTCCATCGTTTTTGTGATCATCACCTGCGCTTATGATGAGGAGAAAGCAAAAGAGACGGTTATCGCCGGCTATCTTTCCTTCATGAACCTGCTGACGGTTTACTTCCCGGAAGGCGAATTCCGGCCCGTCGCTTCAGATAACGAGGCGGCTATTGTCGATATGCCGGCTACGCTCCACCATGCTCTTGCCGTCCGCCGCCGGGAAGAGTCCATTCAGCTGTCCCACCCCTTTCAGAAGAGCGCGGTGGGTCTGCTGGCCGATGCAAAAGGCGAAGAGCGGGCGGGGCAGTCCGTCCGGCACATTTTCCCCTGGATCGCCTCGCTCGACGAATGGTCGCATCTGCTGGACATGCTGATGGCGCAGATTGATCCGGTCCAGTTGATCGTCCGCCTGAAAAAGGCCTCAATCAGCACCGAGGAGACGGCCCGGATGGAAGATACGGTGCGGCAGTGTGAAAACTTCTTGCACAGCGGCGTCCCCTATCAACTCGCGCTCAAGAAACAGGTCGAGATGATACGCGACTGTGCCATTCAACGGCTCGTCGCTTTGTCGCACGCGGCCTATCAGGTGGGCGTTTTCCTGGCGGCCCCTCATCCGGTCGACAATGTTCTCGGCGATGTGGTCGGCCAGGCCGTCACGCGCCGCGGCAAAGGCGGCCCGAACGAAAATATCTATCAGGGGGGATACGTCCTGTCCGAAGTGCCTGTTGACGATGCGATGGATGAGCAGTTCTTTGGTGAGGCCGAGGCCTTTAGCGCTGAGGAGGCGGCCTGCGCCTTCCGCATTCCCTCGCCGCCCGTTGAAGATCGGCCGGGGCTTGCCCTGCGTCAATCGCGGACAGGCTTTGCCATGCTGCCGGGAAATTACACCGTTGGCGAGGGGCGCATCAGCCTTTTTGTCAATAAGCACCGTCACTCGGCTCAGGAAGTTTCGCAGGGGATCGATGACCGCATGCGGCATGCCTTCATCATCGGCCAGACGGGCACGGGCAAATCGACGCTCATGGAATCCATGATCATGCAGGATATCCAAAACGGCAGGGGATTGGCCGTGATCGATCCGCACGGTGAGATGATCGACTCCATCCTGGGCAAGATTCCCAAAAGGCGGGTGGAGGATGTCATTTTGTTCAATTTCCTCGACCGTCGTCGCCCCATCGGGTTCAACCCCTTGAAGTGGTCGACATTGGATGAAAGAGACCTCATCATCGACGACATTTATACGACCTTCGATCATCTATACGATATGAAGCAAACAGGCGGGCCTATCTTTGAAATGCATTTCAGGGGCATGATGAAACTCCTGATGGGTGATCAACAGGACACTGAATTCACAGGCACCATGCTGGAATTTTCCCTTTGCTATCTCGATGCCCGGTTCCGGTCATGGCTGCTTGCCCGCATCAAGGATCCTGTGAGCCGGGATTTTGTTAAAGAGGCAGAAGATGCAGGCGGCGATGCCAGAATCCAGAATATTGCCCCCTACATCACATCGAAGTTCAACAGGTTTATCAACGATACGACCCTCAGGCGGATCGTTGGTCAGGAGAAGACGGCCTTCGATTTTGATGACATCATCAATAACGGCAAAATCTTTCTCGTCAAGCTGGGCAAAGGGCGATTCGGCTCACAGGTCAGCGGTCTCCTGACAAACCAGTTGGTTACCCGGTTCAAATACGCGGCCATGAAAAGGGGCGATATGAAGCCCAGGGATCGGCGGGAGTTTTTCCTCTACATCGATGAATGCCACAATCTGCCGTCGGACAATATCACGGAGCTGCTCTCAGAAGCGCGCAAATACCGCATGGGACTCGTCCTGGCCACGCAGTATGCCGCGCAGCTGGCGGAAAAGGCAGCGGCCAATAAATTTCTCTCCGCCGTCATCGGCAATGTGGGCAGTCTTTTTATTTTCCGCCTGGGCCAGGAAGATGCCCGCCTCATGTCGCCCATTCTGCAACCGCAATTCGGCGCCATGGACGTCGTGGGACTGCCCAACTGGCATGGCTATGCGAGAATGCACACCTCGGGAGACAGCGTCCCGCCCTTCAGCTTTGCGACCCGCAAAGAAGAAACGCCTTACAAAGAAGCCATCGCGGATCTGATCATCAACCTTTCCAGGCAGAAATACGGCATGGCAGCCGAAGACGTTGACGAGCAGATCAACGCCAGGCGGCTGAAATGGAAAAAAGAGGAGGAGCGGGACGTAAGAATCAGCCGTTAGTGAAGTCATCATGAATAAAGAATAAACCAATACATTATCAAAGTGATGTATTCTTCAAAGAGAGGAGAAGGCATTCTAAGTGAAAACGAGGGATGAAATAATAACCGAACTGAGAAAGGTATTAAAAGCTAAGGCAGTAAATGAGGAGGATAAAGTCAAAGCAACAAAAATTACGGACCTTGTGAACTGTCTGTATGTTTTGACTGATGTTTTGTGTGACGCTTTGATGAAAGAGGATAAAACTATGAAGGAAAATTCTCTTGAGTTGCTGGTAGGGATGGTAAATAATTTAAAAAGAAACTTTATAAATTTAAAAGAAACTGAAGGAAATATTATTGATACATCTTCAAAAAAAGAGAGACCATTTGCATCAAGGGAAAAAATAGAGGAAGAGGGAAAGATAGGAGAAAAT
>JAFGHS010000086.1 GCA_016930075.1 Deltaproteobacteria bacterium | reverse complement strand
GTCACATCGAAGACCTCCCGGGCCTCTGCCGGAAACGCCGTGTGTCTCATTCGGCCGTCCCTCTCGAAGAGGCTCATTCCCTCTTCCCCCCGGGTCATCAGCAGGGCCTTGAAATCGTACCGCTGCAACAGCTTCATACCGACACGGATGTAATCCTGGCCGTTTTGCATCTCCTCTCCCGCCGCGTAACCGGCCTCGTGATGGTTGGGGGTGACGATGTCGAATCCCTGATACACGGAGAAGTCCCGCTGCTTCGGATCCACACAGGTGAAGATCGGGCGGCCAGCGATCATCTTCCGGATCCCCTCTAAAAGGGAACGGGTCACCACCCCCTTGTTGTAATCCGAAATCACCAGGGCCTGCAGTTCATCCCGTAACGACTCAATATATGAAAGGATCTTCCGGATGCTTTTCGCCTGGACCGGTTTACGGTTCTCCCGGTCGAACCGAACCACCTGCTGACCGTGCGCCACGATCCGGGTCTTGAGTGTCGTGGGACGCCCCGCCTCCACGATGATGCCTCCGGTATCAACCCCCCGGCTGCGGAACTCGGACAGCAGCCGCTTTCCCGTTTCGTCGGACCCGACCACACCGGCCAGATGAACCCGGCCTCCCATCACATGGATGTTATTGAGCACATTGGCGCATCCGCCCAGCGTGAAGTTATCCTTCTTCACCTCAACCACGGGAACGGGCGCCTCGGGCGAAATCCGGGACACCTTCCCCCAGATAAAGTGATCCGCCATGATGTCCCCGACGACCAGGACACGGGACCGGGAAAAGTTATCCATGATCGCAAACGCCCGCCGGTTGCTCATGATCCGCTTCATAAAGCTCCTGTCATTCCCGCCCGGGAGAAAAAGTTATATTTCATGACGTGTTATGCTATTAGCAGCGACGGGATTTGTCAATCCTTTTCTCGGGAACATCCACCGGCTGCAGGAACATTCCTTATTGACTTCGGGGAGATATTCGCGTAGATACAATCGCGGCATGGGGGCTTATTCAATCGCATCCGTTTGCCGGGATTAGGACCTGATCATGATTCGTTCCGTATTGCTGGTCACAATTGCCGTCGCCGTCACCGCCTTCATGTCTGTCTGCGCCCTGCTGTTCCCGCTGATCTCGCCGGGTGAAAACAAGGCACACAAAGTCGCCAACTTGTGGGCAAGGATGCTCCTCGGACTCTCCGGCATCCGGGTGCGCGTGGTCGGCCGGGAAAATGTCCTGATGAACCGGCCGCAGGTCTTCATGGCCAACCACCAGAGCGATTTCGATATCCTGATCGTCCTGGCCCACATTCCCGGCCAGTTCCGCTGGATCGTCAAGAAGGAGCTCTTCAAGATCCCCATCTTCGGCAAGGCCATGAGAAGCGCCGGATACATCGAGATCGACCGGCAGAATCATGAGAAGGCCATGAAAAGCCTGGGGGAGGCGGCGCAGAAGATCCGGGAGGGAAAATCGGTCGTCACCTTCCCCGAGGGGACCCGCAGCAGGGACGGGACGATCAAGCCGTTCAAACAGGGGCTGTTCCACCTCGCCATCCAGGCGGGGGTCCCCATCGTGCCCATTTCAATTATCGGGGCCCATGAAATCATGCCGAAGCGGTCCCTGAAGGTCAGACCGGGTAAGATCACGATGGTCATCGACCGGCCGGTGGATGTATCCGGATACACGATTGAAACGAGGGCTGAACTGATCGAGCGGGTCCGCGGCATCATTATCCGGAACTTTGAAAACGGCAGAACCTCCGTCGGACAGTCGCCCGCACCGGAGCTTGGAAAGGACGCCCTGTGACCCTGACGGAAGCCGTCCTCTTGGGCATCGTCCAGGGGCTGACAGAACCGCTGCCGGTCAGCAGTTCGGCCCACCTGGTCATTGTCCCCGCACTGATCCCGGGATTTCGTCAGCCGGATGTCGCCTTTGATGTTCTCCTCCACCTCGGAACACTCATGAGTGTGACATTCTTCCTGAGACGGGAAATCGGCGAACTCCTTGCCTCTCTGATGCCGGGCAAAGCATGGGACGATGCTGTACCGGGAACGAATGCCGGAGAGAAAGCCGCCAACCGGAGGATGGTGCTATGGATCATGATCGCCACCTTCCTGACGGGCATGATCGGAATCCTGTTCCAGGAGCGGATCGAGCGTCTTTTCGAATCGGTGGAAATGACGGCCTGCATGCTTTTCGTCACGGGGATGCTGCTTTTTGGGTCGGATCGGGTGAAAAAGAACGGACGGCGCAAGGGCGACATGAACCTGAAGGACGCGATCGTTCTGGGGCTGGTTCAGGCGGGTGCCCTCATTCCGGGGATCTCCCGCTCGGGGTCCACCATCTCCTTCGGGATCTTCCGCGGACTGGAGCGGGAGACGGCGGCAAGATTTTCCTTTCTGCTGTCGATTCCGGCGATCGGCGGCGCCGTCATCCTGAAATCGGCGGATCTGATGCGGTTCCCGGCAGGCGACCTGCCGGCACTGGGCGCCGGTTTCCTCGCAGCCGCCGTAACGGGGTTTCTCTCCCTGAAGCTCCTCTTCGCCATGATCAACAAAACCGGCCTTGCCCCTTTCGCCTGGTATTGCTGGTTGGTCGGGTCCGCCACCCTGATCATCCGGGGCATGGGATAACAGGGCCCAAAACGGTACGTGTAAAAAATGAACGAGAAATCGCCTTTACAGAAACGGGCCGCGGAAATCTCCGGACTGATCTGCCTGGCCGTCGCCCTGTTCCTGATGCTGGCCCTTTTTTCCTATCATCCGGACGACCCGTCTCTGAGAAAAGCTTACAGCCCCTGGGAAACATTCCCCAACCATAATCTGATCGGCACCGTTGGCTCCTACATAGCCGATACCCTGATCTGGATTTTCGGAATCGGCATCCTTTGGCTGCCTGTTTTGCTTCTGGTGGCCGCCTTCCGTTTTTTCCGCGAAACCCTGTTCCGGATCGGGGCAGCCGCAGCGGCGGGCATGGCCGGTCTCGTTCTTGCGACATCCGGTCTGTTTGCCCTGCTCATCGGAGATATCCAGATCTACGGCATTTCGCTGAGCGCGGGCGGACTGCTGGGGACGGCCACGGCAAGGCTTCTCGACGCCTACCTGCGTCTGGCCGGATCCATGATCATTTTGGTTCTGATCCTCATCGTCGCGCTGATGATCCTGTTCGATTTTTCCGTCGTTTCCTTTTCGGGAAGATCGGCAGCCGCGGCGGGAAAGGCCGCACGAACGGGGAGATCCCTGTTTGACCGCTGCCGGGAGAGATTCGGCGGAAAACGGGAACCGCCCGCCGCGAACAGATCGGCCACGGCATCCGCCCCGGTCATTCTGGAGACCAAGCCGGAAACCCTCAAGGAGAAGTTGGCAAAGGCGGAACAGACCCATTTCGATTTCGCCAAACGGCTGAACGGAAAGTTCAAGCTGCCGCCCCTGACCCTGCTGGACCGCGTGGAAAGAAAGGATACGCGCATCAAACGGGAAACCCTGATCGCCAACTCCCGGATCCTCGAGAAAAAACTCTCCGACTTCGGCGTCGACGGGAAGGTGGTTGAGGTGAAACCCGGTCCGGTCATCACCATGTATGAACTGGAACCCGCCCCGGGCGTCAAGATCAACAAGATCACGAACCTCTCCGATGACTTGGCGCTGGCGCTGCGTGCCCCGAGCATCCGGATCATCGCCCCCATCCCGGGCAAGGGGGCGATCGGCATCGAGATCCCCAATCAGGAACGGGAGTCGGTCCGCCTGCGGGACGTCCTCGACCATGAGACTTTCCGGGAATCGCCCTCCAGGCTCCCCATTGTGCTCGGTGAAGACATCGTGGGCGCCCCGGTCATCACCGATCTGATCCGCATGCCCCACCTTCTGATCGCCGGAACGACCGGCTCGGGGAAAAGCGTCTCCCTGAACGCCATGATCTGCAGCATCCTCTTCAAGGCGCCGCCGGATGAGGTCAAATTCATCATGATCGATCCCAAGCGGCTGGAACTGTCCGGCTACGAGGGCATCCCCCATCTCCTCCACCCGGTCGTCATCAATCCCAAAAAGGCCTCCCTCGTCCTCCGCTGGGCCGTGGAGGAGATGGAGCGCCGCTACCGGATCATCAGCGACGTGGGCGTGAAGAGCATCGAGGCCTTCAACCAGTTGCGCGCGGGAAAGACGCCATCCCCGGACGCTCCCGCAACGGAAGAGACCCGTCCGGAAGAGATGCCGGAAGACCCGGCGGCCTTTCCGGGCGGCAGCTCAATCAGGAAAGCGACGGATGAGGTCTTCCGGAAAAACGAACCGCTGCCCGATCGGCTTCCCTATATCGTCATCATCATCGACGAACTGGCGGATCTGATGATGGTCGCCCAGAGGAATGTGGAGGAATCGCTGACCCGCCTCGCCCAGATGGCCCGAGCCGCAGGGATCCACCTGATCCTGGCAACCCAGCGCCCCTCTGTAGACGTCATTACGGGGATCATCAAGGCCAACTTCCCCACCCGGATCTCTTTCCAGGTTTCCTCCAAGGTGGACTCGCGGACGATCCTCGATCAAATGGGCGCGGAAAAGCTCCTCGGGGCAGGCGATATGCTCTTCATCCCCCCGGGTACTTCCAGACTGACGCGGATCCACGGCGCCTATGTTTCGGACCGGGAGATCGAACGGATCGTCGATTTCGTCAAAAAACAGGGAACGCCCTCCTACGACGAGTCGATCACGGAATATGAACCCGAGACGGCCGAAGGGGAGAAACAGGACACGGACTTCGACGAGAAGTACGACGAAGCTGTCGCACTCGTGACGGATCTGGGCCAGGCGTCGATTTCCCTTGTGCAGCGGTACTTGAAGATCGGGTACAACCGGGCGGCCCGGATCATCGAACGAATGGAGGCGGAGGGCGTTGTGGGCCCTTCGGACGGCGCCAAGCCGCGAAAGGTTCTCGCGCGGAAAATTCCGCATTGACGGGAAAGGCCCGCCCGGGCGGAGGCCAGGATACTCAGCAGAAAAAATATCCAAAGAATGCATGCAAAAAAAGTCCACATCGTCAGCCTCGGCTGTCCCAAGAATCTGGTCGACTCCGAGGTCATGGCGGGCATCCTCGCCGAAAGCGGCTATCTCCTGACGGACCGGCCGGAGGAGGCCGGCGTCCTGCTCGTCAACACCTGTGCCTTCATTCTTCCCGCCCGGGAGGAGGCCATCGCGGAGATCCTCCGCATGGCCGCCTGGAAACAGGGAGGCGGAGGCTCCTGCACCCATCTGGTCGTCACCGGCTGCCTCCCCCAGCGCTACGGGAAGGAACTGGAAGAGGCGCTGCCGGAGGTCGATCTCTTCCTCGGCACGGCGGCGGTTCCCCACATCGGCCGGCATCTCGACGCCCTCCTTTCCGGCATCGGAAAAAGACGCCGGCGCAGCGCCGTCGGCCGGCCGACCTTCCTGATGAACGCCGGCCACAAACGTCTGATTTCAACCCCGGCCGGGAGCGCCTACATCAAGATCGCCGATGGCTGTTCCAACCGCTGCTCCTACTGCGTGATTCCTTCCATCCGCGGCAAGGCCCGGAGCCGGGCCATCGACGATATCGTCAAGGAGGCGGAGGGGCTCGCCGCACGGGGAATCCGCGAACTGATCGTCACCGCCCAGGACACGACGGCCTACGGTCTCGACCGAAAGGGAAAACCGACATTGAGCCGCCTGCTCAGGGAACTGGCCGCCGTCAAAGGCCTTTCATGGATCCGCCTCCTCTACACCTACCCCTCCCGTCTCACGGAAGAGCTTCTCGGGACGATCGCGGAGGAGGAAAAAATCTGCCGCTACCTGGATATCCCCATCCAGCACAGCGACGACACGATCCTCGCGGCCATGCACCGGCGGGGGAACGTCGCCCTGATCCGGAAAGCCATTGCGAAGGCCCGGGAGATCATCCCCGGCGTCTCCCTCCGGACCTCGCTCATCGTCGGCTTCCCCGGAGAGACCCGCCGCCGGTTCGAAAACCTTCTTTCTTTCATCCGCGAGATCCGTTTCGACCACCTCGGGATCTTTCTCTACTCCCGGGAGGAGGGGACCAAGGCCGCGGCCCTCCCGTCCCGGATCCCGGAGCGGGAGAAGGAACGGCGGCGGAACATCGTGATGGAGGAGCAGGCCCTCATCTCCCGGGAGATCAACAGCACCCTGATCGGGACGCGGCAGGAGGTCCTCGTCGAGGGAAAGGGCGAACTCTCCGGTTACAGCCGAGTCGCAAGGTGCCGCCGCCAGGCCCCCGAGATTGACGGGGTGACCCATCTGAAAGGAGGAAATCCGGAGACGGGAACGATCGTTGCCTGCCGGATCATCGCCGCAGACGATTATGACCTGTTCGCCGAAATCCTCTGATTTGAGCTTCCCGATGTTTTCCTGCCTCGCCTCCGGATTCTCCCGGTGAAGCTTCCTGTTCCCGGGCAGGATCCTCCCTGCTCCTAAAAAAAGTTGACAATGGCAAAAAAATTCTTTATGAAACCCTCCCGCAGAATACCCCATCCTGTGGCGGGGGATGAATCGGGAGTGCCGCAAAATCACGAGCTGGAAGCTTGTGCACCGTTACGATGTGGAGACCAAAATGATAAGCGTTGATAAGCTTTGTCGTACCTTCGGTTCGATTGTCGCGGTTGACGATATATCTTTCGAGGTACAGAAAGGACATGTTCTCGGGTTCCTTGGGCCGAACGGGGCGGGTAAAAGCACCGCGATGAAAATGCTGGCCTGTTTTCTCGAACCGGACAGCGGTACGGCCTCCATTTGCGGGTATGATATTCGCGAAGACCCCGTGAAAGTCCGTAAATGCCTGGGGTATCTTTCGGAAAATGCGCCGGCGTACGGGGAAATGACCGTCGGCAGCTTTTTAAGTTTCATTTGTGATGCCCGGGATATCCGCGGCACAAAACGCCAACAGGCCCTTGACCGCGTTGTGCCGATGTGCTCGATTGAATCGGTGTATTATCAGAGCATCGAAACGCTCTCGAAAGGCTACAAACGGCGCGTAGGCCTTGCGCAGGCGCTGATCCATGACCCGCAGGTGCTGATCCTCGATGAACCCACGGACGGCCTTGATCCCAATCAGAAATACGAGGTTCGAAGTCTGATCAACAAGATGGCCGGTGAAAAGTGTATTATCGTCTCAACCCATATCCTGGAGGAAGTGGAAGCAATATGCTCGCGGACCATTATTATCGCACGGGGCAAAATCCTTGCCGATTCAACACCGAAGGAGTTGAAAGACAGGTATCAGTGCTCATTGGAGGAGGTTTTCAGAAATATCACATCGACAAGGGTTGACGCGTAATTGATCGCAGGAGTTATAGACATGAACGGATTTGGGACGGTATTCAAAAGAGAACTCAAAGGATATTTTGTTACGCCGGTCGCGTATGTTTTTCTCGTCATTTTTCTGTTCTTTGCCGGCTATTTGACATTCAGGAGCGGATTTTACGAAATGCGGCAGGCGGATCTGGGTATTTTTTTCGGCAATCTGCCGCTGCTGTTTGTGTTTATGGTGCCGAGCACGGCGATGCGGCTGTGGTCGGAAGAGCGAAAGACCGGCACGATTGAGCTTTTGCTGACGCTGCCGATCACTGTCGCAGAGGCCGTCTGGGGTAAATTTTTTGCAGCGTGGGCGTTTCTCGGTATCGCGCTGCTTCTGACCTTTCCGATGCCGCTGACCGTGTATTATCTGGGCAATCCCGATACCGGCCTGATTATCGTAGGCTATCTGGGCAGCCTGCTGATGGCCGGCGCATTTTTGGCGATCGGCTCGTTCTTTTCGGCGGTGAGCAAGAATCAGGTCATCAGTTTCATTCTTTCCGTGGTGACCTGTGCCGTCCTGGTTTATGCGGGCATGCCGACAACGCTCAATTATCTCTCCGGTTTTTTGCCCGGCGCCATTTTGGCGATGGTCGAGCAGATGAGTTTCCTGACGCACTTCGAATCCGTTCAAAGGGGTGTGCTGGAATTCAAGGATATGGCGTATTTTGTGATATTGATCATCGGCTGGGTTTGGGCGTGCACGATTATTTTGGATGAAAAGAAGGCGAATTGATGAACAGGACAATACGGGCGATTATAGCAGTCATCTTTGTCGGCGTTATCATGTTTTGCGCGATCAGTATTGCGCATAATTTCGGCAAATCGATCAGATTCGACATTACCGACCGGAAGCTATACACGCTTTCCGAAGGCACAAAAGCGATTCTCGGCAAGCTGAGGCAGCCGATCAAGATGAAACTTTATTACACGAAGACGGCCGTGATGAAGGCGCCGGACCAGATCCGGGTTTATAACAATTACTATTTTTTTGTCGAGGCACTGCTGAAGGAATACATCAGGGCGTCAGAGGGCATGTTGGAACTGGAAATTGTGGATCCGCGCCCGTATTCGGATGAAGAGACCGAGGCGCTGCGTTACGGCATTCGTAAATTTTCCATCACGGAAGAGGAGAACTTCTTCTTCGGGCTGACCGTACAGACGCAGTATGGGACGGTGAAGACGATCCCGTTCTTTGCGCCGGATCGGCAGAATTTCCTCGAGTACGATATCTCGTATCTGATTGACACCGTTACGGCGCGTCAGAAAAAGCGTATCGGGATATTGAGTTCGTTGCCGGTAATGGGAGACGAGACAAGCGGCTATATGGCGCAGATGATGGCCATGCAGGGCCAGAAGCCGCGGCCGGTATGGGCCGTTATACAGCAATTGAGGGATCAGTACGAGGTCAACAAGATTGAAACCACGGCGGACGAGATTAAGGATGTGGATATTCTGCTGGTGATTCAACCGAAGAATTTCAGCGAAAAAACACTGTTCGCCATTGACCAGTTTGTAATCAGGGGCGGCAGGGCAATTGTGCTGGTCGATCCGTTCTGTGTGGTTGACCAACCGACTCCAATGGAGATGCAGATGGCGCCGAAGATACCGCAGAAAGGCTCGGATTTGAACCGGCTCTTGAAGAAATGGGGCGTGGAGATGCCTTCAAAAACGTTTGTCGGCGACCGCAGCCTCGTTCTCGAGGCCTCAATGGGGCCGGATGCAAAGCCGGAAAAAATAATGGGATATCTGATGCTCACGCGTGAATGCATGAATCCCGAGTCTGCCATCAGCGCGAATTTAAATCAGGTCCGGATACTGATTGCAGGTGCTTTGAATCCGACCTCTCAGGACCCGAAGGATAAGGAACATCATATCCGGCTTACACCGCTCATTCAGACGACCGGTATCGGCAATGTCTTCAAGAACGACACCATGGAAATGACGATGCAGTACAACCCGGGCTCGTTGATTAAGAAGTTTATCGACGGGAAAAAGCCCGTGGTCATGGGTTATCAATTGAGAGGGCGATTCAAATCGAACTTCCCCAAGGGGATTGACGTGACGGTTGATGAGAAACCCGATAATCAGCAGCCGGCGCCGGGCGCCGACGGCACAAAGAAAAAGCCCGCCACCAGACATATTACGGGATTGAAAAAGTCATCTGCAGAGTGCGTGGTGGTGGTTTTTTCGGATGTGGACTTCATCAGCGATATCATCGCGTATCGGCAAACGTTTGCCGGTTTGTCGGTTGCCGGCGATAACGTCGCGTTGCTGATGAATACGATTGAGGATATGACGGGTTCGAACGATTTGATTGCCATGCGGTCCCGCGGGAGTTTTCAGCGGCCTTTCCTGGTGGTTGATAAAATCGAACAGGAGGCTGCAAAGCGGACCGCGCAGGAAGAAGAAAAGATTAACGCAGAAATTGCCGGATTCCAGCAGGAATTGCAGAAAATCGGTTCTTCGATCAATGAAGGCGACAATAAGCTGCTGGAAAAGACGATTCTGGAAAAGAAAAAAACGATTGAAGTCAATATCCATGAAGCGCAGCGGAAGCTCCGCAATGTGAAGATGAAACAGCGCAAGAGTATAGAGCAGCTTGGCGACAAACTCCGAAATCTCAACACGTGGTCCGCCCCGGTCGTTATTCTCGTCATCGCGATTGTGCTGGGGATTCGGCGTAGCGTGCGCAGGCGGCATTATATCAGTCATGCAAGCGACTCATAAAAAGTGATCATTGGGGAAAAAACAACGGGGTTTTGTTATGAGCCATAAGAAACTGGCGATACTGGGGATAGTGGCGGCGGGGATGGTGGTGTGGGCAATCGTGCAGTCGAACCTTTCAAACAGGCCCGTGGGCGACAGGGTTGCGGCGGGGGCATATATTCTGCAGGGATTCGATCCGGCGGCGATCGGCAGCATCGTTTTGCAGGCCGAGGGCAATATCGTTACGCTTGCGCGGCAAAACGGCGGTTTTGTGGTTGTAGAAAAGGATAAATATCCGGCCGCGACAAAAGGGATAAATAATCTTATCACGTCGTGTCTCGATATTCAGACGGCTGAGCTGATCACAAGCGATAAAGCCAATTTTGCCGAACTTGGCGTGAGCGAAGATAAGCCGGGAAAAGTCATAAAGTTTCTCAAACCGGATAAGAGCATCCTTGCCGCCATCATCATCGGCAAGGACAGCAAGGACACGCAGGGTACGTATGTGCGGCTGGTTTCGAGCGACAAAGTTTATCTTTCGACAAAAACGTTATGGCAGCCAACGGCAGCTATGGATTATATTGACACGGACCTTACTGAAGTCAAGTATGAGGACATTATCAAGGTAAGCATAAACGGTCCCGATGGCAGTTATGTCATCGTGAATGGGCCGGACCGCGGTGCCACGCTGACGAATATTCCTGCCGGCAAAAGGGGAAAATCGAATGAAGTTCTTCAGGCTTTTTCCGCTTTGTCAAATCCACATCTGAAATTTAATGATGTGAAAAAAGATTCCGGCAAGATGAAATTTGACAGAACATACGTCTGTGAGTTGAAAGACTCGACGGTTTATACGGTTCATCTGTCCTCAAGGGACAACAAGACGTACGCCAAATGGACCGCTGACTTTACGGATAAGAGTGCGGTGGTCAAAAAAATGGGCGTTGAATCGGACGCCGAGTTGAAAGCGAAGGAAGCAAAACTGCTGGCGCGCGACAAAGCCGAAGAGTTTACAATAAGAACGCAAGGGTGGTTATATGAAATCCCTGAAGCGGAAGCAAAGAGCATGACGATGAAATTTGCCGATCTGATAGAGGATGAACCTCAAAAACCCGCCGACGCAAGCAAGATGGTACCATACGACCCGAATAAGACAATGCCCTACGACCCGAACAAAACAAAGAAATGACGCAGTCCCGCCAGGGTTTCCAGCCTGATTTCCGGCGCGAATGTAATCAAAGGTGAGGTCACCTTCCAAGGAGTCCGACGCCTTTGGCCTGCAACGGACCGATATCGAGAAGTTTCTGTGATTCAATCCTTTTGAATTCAATGCCTCGCCGGCCGGTTCCTTTTCTTTGGGAACCGGTCGGCATTTTCGCTGATTACGACTTCCTCTTTGCCATTACGGGAAAAATTACACTCTCACGTGAATAGAAAAAATCTCTTGACTTGAACGTTATAATGCTATAGCATAACAATCATCAATTGGAGGTTGTCATGCTGGATAGCAGGGATATTAGCAGGGTCGTCAAGGAAATCAGAAGCAAACTGAACCTCAGCCAGGAAGAATTGGCTTCAAAGCTCGGGGTCTCCTTTGCCACGGTAAACCGCTGGGAAAACGAGAAGATCACCCCGAGGGGCAAAGCCAGGGACGCCATCCTGAAACTTGTAGAAGAGTCCGGCCTTGATCAGGACGCTCTGCAGAATGCCGGAGACATTGGCGGCAATCATAACAAGCGCCACCGGAAATTAGCCAAGGACGACGTCCTCAGCACAAAATCCATGGAGCAGATGCTTTGGAGCGCCGCCTGTTCCATCCGCGGTGAAAAGGACGCGCCGAAGTTCAAGGATTATATTCTCCCCCTTGTTTTTATCAAACGCCTGTCCGACGTCTTTGAAGATGAAATTGAGCGTCTGGCCGAAACTTATGGCGACAAGGAAACAGCGCTGACCATTATCGAGGCCGATCATCAACTGGTCCGGTTTTATATCCCTGCCGAGGCGCGCTGGCCGGTAGTCAGCGGTCGGGACAAGTTCGACTGGGCTGAAGACCGCAAGCCCAAAACACTTGGTGAACAGCTCACCATAACCGTCCGCACCATCGCCAAGGCCAACCCCTCCCTGACCGGCGTCATCGACATCGTGGATTACAATGAGACCCGCAGCGGGGAACGGGAGATCAGCGACACGGCGCTCTCCGGCGTGATTGAGACCCTGTCCGATCCCCGCTACCGATTGGGGCTGTATGATGTAGAACCTGATTTCCTGGGCCGCGCCTATGAATACCTCCTGAGAAAATTTGCCGAAAGCCAGGGTCAGAGCGCCGGCGAGTTTTTCACGCCCACGGAAGTGGGGTGGCTGATGGCCTATATCCTGCGTCCCCGCCAGGGTGAAGAGGTTTACGATTTTGCCTGCGGCTCCGCCGGACTGCTCATCAAGTGCGAATTGGCTCTCCAGGAACGGGAAATCAAGATTCAGCGGCCCCTGAAACTCTACGGGCAGGAACTGACGGGGTCCAGTTACGCCATCGCCCGGATGAACATGGTGGTCCATGACATGGAAGGCGAGATCGTCCGCGGCAACTCCATGACCAATCCGAAATTCAAGGATTCCGATTCCAGCCTGAAGAAATTTGATATCGTTGTGGCCAATCCCATGTGGAACCAGCCCTTTGATCAGGCTGTTTACGAAAATGATCCCTTCGATCGGTTTGAGTCGCAGGGCGGCGTTACCACCGGCAAGGCTGACTGGTCATGGCTTCAGCATGCGGCCGCTTCGTTGAGTACCCACGGCCGCGCCGCCATCGTCCTCGACACGGGGGCTGTTACGCGAGGAAGCGGCAGCAAGAGCGAAGATCGGGAAAAGAAAATCCGCCAATGGTTTGTGGAACGCGACTGGATCGAAGGCGTCATCCTGCTGCCCGACAACCTTTTCTACAACACCACCGCCGCCGGAATCATCATTTTCTTCAACAAGTCGAAATCACCGGCGCGGCAGGGGAGGATCATCCTGGTCAACGCCGGCCGCGAATTCAAGAAAGGCAGGCCCAAAAACTATATCCCCGATGAAAACATCCGCAAAATCGCCAATGCCTTCATCAAAGGGGAAGATGCCGAAAAGTTCGTCAAGGTCATCACAACCGCAGAGGCCGCGGAAAACGATTTCAACCTCTCGCCGTCACGGTATGTGGATGTGACGGAAGGGGCGGTATACCGACCTATACCGGAGATATTGGCAGAACTTGGCGCATTAGAGAAGAAAGCCAAAGCCATAAATGCTGACTTGGATGCAATATTTAACAAATTGGGAACTCAGATAGGCAGGGACAGCCTATGAATAATGATGATTTGTTTCTTGATTGCTTGCCAGAAAATTGGGATGTTGTGAAGATAGGTAGTGCATTCGATATCAAGCAGGGTAAATCGCTTTCATCACGCAAGCAGACAGGGGAATACCTGAAACCGTTCCTTCGCACATCCAATGTCTTCTGGGGTCGGCTCGATCTTTCTCATCTGGATGAAATGGATTTTACAGATGATGAGTGCAAAGCATTGACTTTGGAATACGGCGACCTTTTGGTATGCGAAGGTGGCGATATTGGAAGAACGGCAATTTGGAAGAATGAAAAAAAAGAATGCTATTACCAGAACCACCTACATCGTCTGAGAGTTAAAGATGAAAAGATTGAACCCTTATTTATTATGTACTGGATGGAGGTTGCACTAACGCAGCTTGGAATATACGAAGGTTTTGGCAATAAGACCACGATACCGAACCTTTCAAGCTCCCGCTTGAAAGAATTTATTCTTCCGGTGCCGGAAAAGAAAGAGCAACAGAGAATCGCGGCCGTTCTCTTCAAGATTCAACAGGCTATTGAAATTCAGGAATCCATTATCGAGAAGACGCGGGAACTGAAAAAATCCACCTTGCACTATGTCTTTACTCATGGCCTGCGTGGAGAAAAGTTGAAAGAAACGGAGATCGGGCCAATGCCCGACAGTTGGTCCCTAAAGAGTTTTGCAGAATTTGCAACCTTACACAGGGGTTATGATTTACCTATTCAAGATCGTAAGAAAGGTTCTGTACTGATTGTTGGTTCAAACGGCGTTGCTGGCTATCACAATCAAGCAAGAGTAAAAGGCCCCGGCGTGGTTACCGGGCGAAGCGGTTCAATTGGCATTTCATACTATGTTGAGGACGACTATTGGCCTTTAAATACAGGTTTATATGTGGAAGATTTTCATGGAAATGATCCTTTGTATGTTCATTATTTTTTCCAATCATTTAACTTCAGTAAATATGCAGCAGGTGTAAGTGTACCCACTTTGAATAGAAATCTTGTACATGCCGTGTTGATATCTGTCCCCCCAATTGGAGAACAGGAAGAAATAGCTAATAACTTGAAGATCATAGACCATAAGATTGATCTCTACGCAGCCAAGAAATCCGTTCTGCAAGACCTCTTCAAAACCATACTGAACAAGCTGATGACGGGCAAGATTCGTGTGAAGGATCTGGATATCGACGTCTCCGAGGTGAGCGCGTGAAAAGAAAAACAAAAAGCGACAAGAACATCGTGCCCGAAACTCCAAAAAATCTCGATGACTTGGTAGAGCGTTTGCGGCTGCTCATCGCGCAAGCCAGACAGCAGGCGCTGCGTGCGGTGGACCAGATTCAGGTACGAACCTGCTGGGAAATGGGACGGCATATCGTCGAGTTCGAACAAGGTGGTGCGGGGCGCGCGCAATACGGCGCCCGGTTGCTGCCGCGTCTGGCCGAACGACTTACGGCGGAGTTTGGAAAGGGCTTTGATGCCTCCAATCTTCGCTATATGCGTCTGTTCTATCAGGCATTCCCGAATTGTGACGCACTGCGTCACGAATTGAGCTGGACTCACTACCGGCTTTTGCTGGGGGTGGAAGATCAGCGGGCGCGCGAATGGTACATGACGGAAGCGGCGGCACAAAACTGGGGCACACGGGCGCTGGAACGCCAGATCGGCACCTTGTATTATGAACGGCTCCTGGCAAGCCGGGACCGGCAGCCCGTGCGAGAAGAGGCATCCCAGAAAATCGAAGCCATCGAGAAAAGCCCCCGTGAATTCGTCCGCGATCCCGTTTTGTTGGAGTTTCTGGGGCTGCCGAACAGTGGAAAGCTCCTCGAATCGAAGCTGGAGCAAGCCCTCATCGACAACCTGCAGGCTTTCCTGCTGGAGTTGGGCAAGGGATTCGCATTTGTCGCCCGACAGCAGCGGATCAGCACGGAGTCAAAAGACTTCTATATCGATCTGGTGTTTTATAATTATCTGCTGAAATGCTTTGTCCTTTTCGATCTGAAAACCACCGAACTGACGCACCAGGATATCGGTCAGATGGACATGTACGTGCGCATGTACGATGAGCAGAGGCAAGGACCGGAGGATAATCCCACGGTCGGAATCATTCTGTGCGCAAAGAAGGATGCATCCGTTGTCCGATATTCCGTGCTGCACGGAAATGAACAGCTTTTCGCCAGCAAATACAGACTTGTGCTCCCGACGGAGGAAGAACTGCGGGCGGAGTTGGAAAGGGAGCGGCGCCTGCTGGAGAGCGGGGGCGAATTCCGGACCAGCAGAAAAACGAACAAGGACAATAGCTGGTAATTGCCTGAAAAGAAATGGACCAGTAATCGAACTATTAGGAAATCCCGGATAGTTCAAAAAGATGGCCACTAGCAAATCGTAAACCTGATCAATGGGGATAATATTTGAAAAAGGAGAAGGAATGACGCCGACGTTAGGCACAGAAAAACCGACAGTCCAGGACCCGATCATCAAATATGCGGATGAAATCGACTGGAAAGTCGTCCCTCAGGAGGAAGCCCTTTCCCTGAGAAAAGGGGAAAACGGATTGCTGTTCTATCGGGTCCTCGAAGAAAAACTGCTGGAACTGAATCCGGGATTGGTGAGCCGGGAAAACGTGGAAGACATCATTCATCGCATGGAAGCCGTCCGGAACAATATCGAGGGGAATGCGGAAATCTTGTCCTGGCTCCGGGGGGAACAGGCCATTTACGATGAAAACGAAAAGCGACGCCGCAACGTGACGGTTGTTGATTTTACATGCGCCGGACGCAACCTGTTTCAAGTGACTGATGAATGGCTGCACACAAACGGCCGGGTGACAAACCGGGCGGACATCATGTTTCTCATCAACGGGATTCCCGTGGCTATCGTGGAAACCAAGAGCGCAAAAAAGGCCAACGGCATGGAAGAGGCGCTTAGCCAGTTCCGGCGTTATCACCGGGAGACACCGGAAATGCTGACGGCGCCGCAGGTCTTCGATATGACCCATCTGGTCGATTTTTTCTATGGCCCCACCTGGAATCTGAGTCGGAAAAATATCTTCAATTGGAAGGATGAGGAAAAGGGAAATTATGAAAAGAAAGTGAAGCGTTTCTTTGATCAGGATCGTTTCCTTAAGATGCTGAGGGAATGGATTTTGTTCTATGTCAAAGATGACGAGCTCCAGAAAACGATCCTCCGCCAGCACCAGACCAGGGCGATCGAGAAAATCGTTCAGCGCTGCGCCGACGAGAGCAAAAAGACAGGCCTGATATGGCATACCCAGGGATCGGGCAAGACTTTCACGATGATCACGGCAGCCGAGCAGATTTTGGAAAATAAGGAGGCCTTCGGGAAGGCGACGGTCATCCTGATGATCGACCGCAACGAACTGGAAGGCCAGCTTTCCGGCTGGGTGGAGCGGATGCTCGGCGAGATGCAGTCACACGCCATCAGCATCGAACAGGCCACCAGCAAGGTTCGCCTGCGGCAACTCCTCAAGGCGGACTTCCGCGGGCTGATTGTTTCCATGATACACAAGTTTGACGGGATTCCCAAGAACATCTGCACCCGCGCCAATGTCATCGTCATGCTTGATGAGGCGCACCGGTCTGTCGGGGGAGATCTGGGCAACTACCTGCTCGCCGCCCTGCCGCAGGCGACCCTGATCGGGTTTACGGGCACGCCCATCGACAAAACGGCCTATGGCAAGGGCACTTTCAAAATCTTCGGAAAAGAAGACGACAAAGGCTATCTGGATAAATATTCCGTTGCCGAATCGATCGAGGACGGCACAACGCTTCCCCTCAACTATATGCTGACCCCCAATGAAATTCGCGTACCCCGGGAGGAACTGGAAAAAGAATTTCTATACCTTGCCGAAGCGGAAGGCGTCAGCGATATCGATGAGTTGAATAAGATCCTCGACCGGGCGGTAAAGCTCAAAACCTTTCTCAAGTCGGCGGAGCGTGTGGAGAAGGTGGCGGCCTTCATTGTCAAGCACTTTCGTGAAAATGTTGAGCCCCTTGGCTACAAAGCCTTTGTGGTCGGTGTTGATCGCGAGGCCTGCGCCCTTTACAAAGTAGCCCTCGACAAGCTCCTGCCGCCGGAATATTCAACGGCTATTTATACGGCCGCCCACAATGACAGTGAAAAATATCCCTCGGTCCACAAATACCAGCAGACGACGGAAGAGGAGAAGAAGGCCAGAAAACTGTTCCCGAAACCCGACGCCCTGCCGAAGATCTTCATCGTCACGGATAAGCTCCTTACAGGATTTGACGCCCCCATTCTCTATTGCATGTACTTGGATAAACCGATGCGCGACCACGTCCTTCTTCAGGCCATCGCCCGCGTCAACCGGCCCTATGAGGAAGAGGGAGACATCAAGAAGCCCTGCGGTCTGGTGGTTGATTTTGTCGGCATTTTCGAGAATCTGAAAAAAGCCCTGGCCTTCGATTCCGATGTCGTCAGTGGGGCGAGCAATAATCTGGATGTCCTGTTGGCACGCTTCGTGGAATTGATGACGGGACAGGCCCGGCCATACCTCGAACTGACTCGCGGAGAAGTCGATGACAAGATGGTGGAAAGAGCCATAGACGCCTTTGTAGATCAGGGCAAGAGAGAGGAATTTTATAAGCTTTTCAAAGAACTGGAAACGCTTTACGAGATACTGTCTCCCTCCCCCGATTTTCGGGATTATGTCGAAGACTTCGGCCTCCTCTCGATCCTCTACCAGATCGTCCGCAATGCCTTCCGAAAAAAATCAGGATTTTACGGCGACATCGCCAAAAAGACGGAACAATTGGTCAGAGAGAAGGCGGCGACCTTCGGTCTGGAAACCGCAACGCCGGCAGTCAAGATCGACGAGACGACTCTGAAGGCGCTGAAAGACAGCAAATCATCGAGCAACGCCAAGGTGATCAATCTCATCAACAGCATCATCAAAACGGCAGCGGACGAAGGCGGCGACAGTCCCTATTTGAAACCCATCGGAGAACGGGCGGAAGCCATTCAGGAGGCTTTCGATGACCGGCAGGTGACGGCGCTGGAGGCGATGGAAAAAGTGGAGGCGCTGATCAGGGAGGTACTCGAAGCACGGCGGGAGCAGGAAAAGACGGGTTTCGACATCAACACGTTCACGATTTACTGGCTCCTCAAACAGGAGAACGTGAAGTGGCCTGAAAGCCTTGCGCCGATTGTCAATAACGCTTTTCTCCGCTTCCCGAATTTCAAGGACAACGTTGCGGAACTGCGGCAGCTTAAAGCGGAATTGTACAAGCTGATGCTCCCCGTCGTCGGCAAGGAATTGATGTTGGGCATTGTGGAAAAGCTCTTGAGGCTGGACCGCAAATGAAGAATACATCAAGTGACAATGCGGTAAAACTGCAAACGAAAGAACAGTTCAAGGCTGAAATCGCCCGCTGGGCTGCTGTCATGAAGGTGAAGCCGGCGCAGATTCGTGTCCAGAGGATGACCAAAAAGTGGGCCTCATGCTCAAGCAAGAGCCGGGTCTCTTTCAGTGCCGATCTTCTTCGGGAGCCGAAACCCTTTCAAGACTATGTCATTGTCCACGAACTCCTCCACCTCCAGGTGCCTAATCACGGCAAACTCTTTAAGAGCCTGATGAACGCCTATCTACCTGGCTGGGAGAATACTTTAACGGATCGAAACGGAAGCGCGGCAAGAAGCCTTTGCATACAACAGTTCCTCGGACAATAAGAGGGGTTTTATACGGAAAGCATATAAACTTATTTATGTGTGGAGGGACATACCGTGATTAAGAAAATCAAGACCATTAATAAATATGCTGTGTTCCATGACTTTGACTGGGATTCGAACATTAGAGACAAGGACAATAATATTGTCGAATTTAAAAAGCTAAATATTTTGTATGGTCATAATTATTCTGGTAAGACAACGTTGTCTCGAATTTTTAGAACATTTGAAAAAGGTTGTATGCATGAAAAATATCTATCTTCGCGGTTCGAACTCGTTCATTCAGGAACTGAAAACTTAAGCCATGAAACTGTTGATACTTGCCCTTACGCAATACGGGTCTATAATAAAGATTTCGTCGGTGAGAATTTAAGATGGTTAACAGATGAAGAAGGAAGCATTAAACCATTTGCTATACTTGGCGAGAAAAATATTGAGATTGAAAAAAAGATAGAAGAGAAAGAAAAAAAACTTGGAAATGAGGAGGGGAGGACAGGACTCAGATATGATTTAAAGATTAAAGGAGATGAGCACCAAACGAAACAAACGGAAAAAACAAGGAAGCAAGGTATTCTCGATGATAAATTAAGACAAAAAGCAAATGAGGATATAAAAAGGAATTCTTTGTACACTGAGGTTACTTATAATATCACAAAAATAAATGATGATATTAAGACTCTTAAAAGCAAACCCCGACCATTCCTAAGGGAAAAAGAAATTGAGGAAAAGAAAAAGTTATTAAAAGAACAGGCCAAAGATAACATCCAGATGTTGTCAGTTGTTATACCATCATTCCAGGCAATTTATGAAAAAAGTGAAAAGTTACTTGGCGAAGAGATAAAGCCAACTCAATCTATTCAAGACCTCTTAAATGATGCTCTTCTACAGGAATGGGTCCGAACCGGTATTGGATATCATAAGGAAAAAAGAACAAATTGTGCTTTTTGCGGTGGGCAGTTACCTGCTGGTTTATGGGAGAAGTTGGATGCACATTTTAGTAAAGAATCAGAAAAACTCAGAAATAGCATCAAAGGCCATATAACTCTTATTGAGCAAGAGAAGCAAAAGATAAATGATATATTGAAGTTAGAGAAAGCGCAATTCTACTCCGTTCTTCATGAACAATTTGATGAAAAGAAAAAAGAGTGGGATAACGAAGTCAAGCAATATTGTTCAAGCATGGACGGTATGATAGCTGAATTAAAAAATAGAGAAAAAGATATTTTCAAAATAAGAAATTTAACTGAGTTAGTTGACAACTCCAAGAAAATACAAAATTTACAAACCAGTCTTAATGAACTTATTACGGAGAATAATAGCAAATCAAGTACATTAACCAAAGATCAAACCTCGGCAAGAGTAAACTTGCGTTTGGATGAGGTTGCCAGATTTATCAGAGATATAGGCTACGATGATGAGCAGATAAAAATTAAGGAATTGTCCGACAAGGAAAGTGAACTAAATAAAGCCAAAGGGGAGTTATTAGAAAAAATAAAAACGATAGAGACAGAAAAAAACGAACTAAAAATTCAACTGAAAGATGAAAGAAAAGGGGCAGATAAGGTTAATGAATACTTGAATCACTATTTTGGACATAAAGGATTAAAATTAGTTGCAGTAGAAAATAAAGAAGATACCGGTTTTAACTTTCAGATTATGCGAGGTGCGGACGTGGCTCATAACCTGAGTGAGGGGGAGTGTAGCCTAGTTGCGTTTTGTTATTTCGCCGCTAAGCTTGAAGATATTGATACAAAAAACAAAGAGCTAATTCTTTGGATAGATGATCCGGTTTCGAGCTTAGATAACAACCACGTTTTTTTTGTTTTTAGTCTGATTGAAAGTGTAATCGCAAAACCCGTGAAACAAGCTGACGATTCAAATGCTTATACCTACAAACAATTGTTTATTTCGACTCATAATTTGGACTTTTTAAAATACCTGAAATGCCTCTCACATCCTAAAAATGATACTGAATATTTTTTGCTTGAAAGTGGAAATAAGGAAAGCCACCTCCAGTTAATGCCTGATTATTTAAGAAATTATATTACCGAGTTTAACTATCTATTTCATCAAATATATAAATGCAGTGATGAAAAGAACGCAAGCGCAGACCATGCTAGTTTTTATAATTTTGGCAATAATCTGAGAAAATTCTTGGATGCATATTTATTCTACAAGTACCCGATCAATAAGACCATATATGAAAAACTAAAATTGTTCTTTGAAGATGATCAAACTTCTGTTGCTTTGGCAAATAGGATTGATAATGAATTGTCACACTTGGAACATATTTTTGACAGAAGCATGCGGCCAATTGAAATACCAGAGATTCCAAAAGTAGCAAATTATGTCTTGGATCGGATAAAAGATAAAGATAGAGAACAGTTTAAGGCTTTGCTGGAAAGTATTGGTGTGAGAAATAGCCAAAAAACATAATACGTATATAGGAACGACATGAAGCTTCTTCACACCTCCGACTGGCACCTTGGCCGCGCCCTGTATGGCCGCAAGCGATACGACGAATACGAAGCGTTTCTGAACTGGCTGGCAGAGTTCATCGAGAGAGAAGATATCGATGTTCTCCTGGTGGCGGGGGATGTGTTTGACAACAGCACACCCAGCAACCATGCCCAAGAACTTTATTACCGATTTCTACGCTGCGTAACATCTTCGCCTAACCGCCATGTCGTGGTTACTGCAGGAAATCACGATTCGCCGTCGTTTTTGAACGCCCCCCGGGAACTCCTGAAATTTCTCAACATCCATGTCGTTGGGTGTGCCTCCGAATCTCCGGAAGATGAATTGATCGTGCTTGCCGGGCCGGATGACGAACCCCGGCTGATCGTCTGCGCCATTCCGTATCTCCGGGACCGGGACATCCGCACCGCCGAGGCGGGGGAGAGTGTCGAGGACAAGGAGCGGAAGATAATAGACGGGATCAGGGCTCATTACCGGATGGTGTATGACGCGGCCGAAGAGCGACGCACCCGTCTGAAAAAGCCTGTGCCCATTGTTGCCATGGGGCATCTGTACACCGAAGGCGGCCGAACCGTTGACGGCGACGGGGTGCGAGAGTTGTATGTCGGCTCCCTTTTACATGTCGGAACGGATGTATTCCCCGAATGTATCGACTACCTTGCCCTGGGGCATCTTCATATCCCGCAGACGGTGGGCCGTTCTGAATTTATCCGCTATTCCGGTTCGCCTCTGCCGATCGGCTTCGGGGAGGCTGAGCAGGAAAAGAGCGTGGTTCTTGTTGAGTTTTCGGACGCGGCGCCGATGGTTGTCAATATTCCCGTGCCCTGTTTCCGGGAGCTGAAGACCCTGCGGGGGGATTGGCAAACGATTGCCCGTGATATCGATAGGCTGAAATCCAGAGGAAGCAGTGCCTGGCTGGAGATCATCTACGAAGGAGATGAGATTGCCGGTGATCTGCGTACACGCCTGGACGAGGCTATTGCCGGGTCCGGCCTGGAGATCCTTCCCATCAAGAACAACCGGGTGCTGGAGAGGGCTATGAGCGGGATGGATACGGAGGTAACGCTGGATGATCTGGATGTTACGGATGCATTCAAACGCTGCCTGGAAGCGCGCAACATTCCGGAGGAACAGCGCCCGGCGCTTTTGAGCGCTTATCGGGAAATCATTGTATCCTTGAATGAAGCGGATGCAATGGCTGAATAGCGTATTGTTTCCCCCTCCCCTCAATCCCCTCCCGCCGGGGGAGGGGAAGGAATAGGAAAGGCACCCTCGCACCGGTCAAGGACAAGTTTCTTAGGGCTGGAGCGATGGAATAGGAGAGAACGGAATGAGGATTCTTGGCGTCCGATTCAAGAACCTGAATTCACTCGTAGGCGAATGGCAGGTCGATTTCACCCATTCGTCCTATGCGTCCGACGGCATCTTTGCCATCACCGGCCCCACGGGAGCGGGCAAGACGACGATCATGGACGCCGTCTGTCTTGCCCTTTACGGCAGCACGCCACGCCTGGGCAAGGTCACAAAAAGCAGCAACGAGATTATGTCGCGCCAGACGGGTGAATGTTTTTCGGAGGTGACATTCGAGACCGGGAAGGGGCATTATCGCTGCCACTGGAGCCAGCACCGCGCCCGAAAAAAGCCGGACGGCGAGTTGCAACAGGCCAGACATGAAATAGCGGACGCCGATACCGATAGGGTCCTGGAATCCAAGATCAACCAGGTCGGGGAATTCATCGATGAGGTAACGGGCATGAATTTCGAGCGGTTCACCCGTTCGATGCTTCTTGCCCAGGGTGGATTCGCCGTCTTTCTCCAAGCCTCGCCCAGTGAGCGGTCACCCATTCTTGAACAGATTACGGGTACGGGAATCTACAGCCAAATATCGGTGAAAGTTCACGAGCGCCGCGCGAAAGAGATCGAAAT
>JAFGHS010000085.1 GCA_016930075.1 Deltaproteobacteria bacterium | reverse complement strand
TCGCCCAGATCGCCGATATGATCGGAATGATAATGCGTCAGCAAAACGGCCTTGACACCCTCAGGCCTGATCTTCATCAGTTCTAGCTTCCTCACGCTGCCGGGTCCCGTATCGACGAGGTAGAGATTCTTCCCGGCGATGACGCCCGTGCACGGCCCTCCCCTTCTCGGGTCGGCAAAAGGAGCCCCTGTGCCGATGAGGGCGACATGAAGCACGTCCGGTAAATCGGCAACGGCATTTGCGGACATAATCCGTGTGGCTAAGCGGTCTACTACGGCCATGCCGATCTGTTTTCGCGCCAGCAGCAGGCCTGCGAGGATGACGGCAACACAGATAAGACCGATCAGTACCCTGGTATTCAGAATCTCCGACAGGTTGAAACCTTTTTCTCCTGTTTTAGATCTGCGATTGAAAACCAGAATCGCGCCCGCCAAAACAATCACGAAGAAGGCCTCCATTTTCAACGACTGTGCGCCGGCCTCCGAAAAGCCGTCCAGGCCCAGGCTGATGAAGCGTCCGGTCATGATCAGAATGAGAAAAACGACGGGAACAATGAGCCAGAGGAAGCGGACGGACGCGGCGCCGACGAGGCAGAAAAAACCCATCCCCAGGAACAGGCCACCGAAATCGCCCCGGATGGCATTCAGACCCGGAACATAAGCCGGCTGGACGGAAAAGCCCGTGGCAAACGTATCGGGAAAAGCCATAAATCCGAGCCCAAGGAAAAGAAATAACAGGCCCACAATCCCAGCCAGAAGTCGAAAGATCGTTACGCCTGAATTGCGTTTTGTGGCATCGGTCATCATCTTGGCCCTCCCTTGGCCGTCATCATCATCTTATTGGCCACTTCGGAACCGGCATTCTGGTTCTGTCCCGTCACCAGGCGGCCGTCAACGACGGAATGATTGGCGAACATGTCCCGGAAAGCGGTTTCCCCTTCAAAAAGCGCTCCTGCCGCTCGCAGGTCCCGCTCCGGATGCTGGGGCGTCATGGTGATCCCAAGTTCCTCGACCTGCTTGTCCGTCACCGCCGTCAAATGGCGTCCCTTGACCAGGTGCGCGCCTTTTTCATCCTTGGCAAGAAGCAGCCCCAAGGGACCATGACAGACCCCGCCGATGATCTTACCGGCGCGATAAGCCTCGCTGATTTTCCGGCCTAAAACTTCTGATGTCCCCAAATCGTATGCCGCACCCCATCCGCCGGCCAGATAGATGATGTCGTAGGTTGTAAAATCAATATCGTCGATCTTCAGGGATTGTGCGGCTTTCCGCTGAAATTCGGGGTCTTTCAGAAAACGGTCGTCATACTCCGATTTGATAAACCATTTGAATGACATGGGGTCGATGGGGATTTGGCCGCCTTTAATGCTGGCCACATCAACCTTCATCCCGCCAGTGATGAACTCATAATAAGGAGCCGTCATCTCCGATCCGAAGACTCCTGTTTTTGCTCCCCCTTCCCCCAGTCGATCGTGGCTTGTTGTAATGATCAGGGCTTTGCCGCCGGGCAGTTGATATTTTGGCCCGCTATAATGGGGATGCAACCCCGCGGCTCTCAGGCCTGCCGGAAGGCCAAGCCACGCGACGAGACCCAGTACGACGACAACAATAGCAATAACAATCAGTACTTTTTTCATAGTCATCTTTCCTCCTATTTCCTCTATTAAGGTCCAAGAAACATCTTACCATAGGTCCCGTATGGGGTCGCTGTTACTGCTTTTATAGCCTTTATTCAAGGTGGGCTGTTCAGGGAAACCAATGCCTCTGGCCTCTCCAATGGCGCTCTTGATTCCTCCAATGTCGGATAAAAAGGAAAAGCGGCGGTATCGATCCCGCATTTTTCTGCGTTTGTACATCGTTCACCTCCAATAACAGCAAGAACGACAGGATGTTGGTTTGAACAGCTTACTAAAATTTTATATCCGGTCGGGTGTTGTTGATTTTCCAATCCTCCGCTAACTTTCTGAAACGCTCATCGGCATGTTCGAAAAACATTTTGAAGGCGCCGCAAAAGGCGTTGACATGCTGGTCCGTTGGAATCCGCATGCGGTCTTTCATGCAACCCCCGCGACACAAGGCCGTCCACCGGCAGCTTTTACATAGATCAGGCAGAATGGTTTTCCTTTTTCCGAATTCCCGTTGTCTGGGGGAATTGAGCATATCCGTCAGGGACGATCGCATCATATTCCCTAACCTCCAGCGGGGTTCGACAAAAAAATCGCATGCATAAACATCCCCGTTATGTTCAACAACGACATAGTCCCCGCATTCTTCAAGCAAGGTGCAATCGGGTGGAGACATGCCGGCATATCGATAGAATACGGCATCGAAAAAACGGATAAACGTTGTCGGCAGGCCGTCCCTAAAGTCCGCCATCCAAAAATCAAACATCCTGCATAAAAATCGACCATATTGTTCGGCAGAAACTGAAAACGGCGCCGCTTTTCCCGGATGATCGGCATCCGCTTCCAGGCAGGGTATAAACTGCATATAATTCAACCCCAGAGATTTATGAAAAGCATATATCTCTTCAGGATATTCGGCGGAATAATCATTCACAACCGTAACGGCGTTGACGGCTACGCCCTGATCGAGCATCCTTTTTGCGTTGTCTGCAATCTTCGACCAGGTCCCGTTCCCGCTTTTCGTCCGGCGATAGCGGTCATGAACATGTTCCGGGCCGTCCAGAGACAACCCGACCAGGAAATTATACTGACGTAAGAATCGGGACCACTTGTCATCGATCAGAACGCCGTTTGTCTGAAGCCCGTTTGCGCATTGCCCACCCTGGCCGTATCGCTGTTGAAGCTCGACACTTCTTTGAAAAAATGGAAGTCCCGTCAAGGTCGGTTCGCCTCCCTGCCAGGCAAAAGAAATCTTTCCCGCAGACTGACCCATCGCCTGACGGATCATCTCTTCCTGGATCTCCTCGGTCATGCGATGGTTTTGGGTATCCGGGAACAATCCATGTTTATGATAAAAGCAATACGTGCAGTCGAGATTGCAATCCGGTCCTGCGGGTTTTACGAGAAGGGAATTCAATATTTTTATTTTACGGTTCATCCTAACGCCTATTGCCTGGACATCTCCGTGCGCTGCGCGGTCTCGGCGTCTTCTTTGACCTCGGACGGCGCCCGGTACTGCAACAAATTAACCTCAATCCGATGGATGGTGCCGGTAAATGGGAACGGCGCCGGATAATCGTTCGTCACCGGCGACAGGCTGTCCCGCCCGATGTCCATGCCTGTTGAACTGACCATGCGCAATACAAAAGGTGTTTCAACAGCGCCGCATTCCCGGCCGTCGATGATCAAGGTAATCTTAGCTTTCCTTCCATCCCGGATAAATTGCACCTCAAGCTTGCTCTTCCCCACAGGCACTTGCTGATCGGATCGCACGACTTGATGCTCCGCAAAGACGTTATAATCGAATACAAGCCGTCCGTCTTTAATGTACCAGCTGAATCCAATGTTCTGAGTACCCTGCGCAACCAGAACACCATCAGCGCCGGCATCCGGACGGTCCACTTCGGCGGTCATGGTCCAGCTCCTGCTGCCGACAAGCGGCGATGCCTCCGCGGGCAAATGCGAGATTGGAGGATAATAGACGTACCGACGATTGGCGTGCGGCGTTCCGGGACGAAACCCCGATCCGAACAGTTCAATCCCCCGGTCGTCGAGGGGCAGCACGCCATGCTTCCCGGCTTCCACCCACCAGAGGTCAATCAGTTCCCTGAGCTTTTCGGGATTCTCTTTTGCCAGGTTTTTACTCTCGGAAAAATCCTGGTCCAGATGATAAAGCTCCCACTCCTCATCGTTGAACGGCTGTCCCTGTATGTGTTGTGTCACCGCTTTCCAGCCGCCCGCCCAGATGCCCCGATGTCCGAACATCTCAAAATACTGAACATCTTTGCGGGTCCGCTCTTGAGGAGCGTTGAATGCGTAGGCCATGGATTTACCGGAAATGGGGATCTGTTCATTGCCGTGATAAGCACTCGGCGGTTCAATTTTCAGCAGTTCGAGAATGGTCGGCACAATATCCGATACATGGTGAAACTGGTTCCTGATGCCGCCATGATCCTGGATGCGGGTCGGCCATTTGATGATCAATGGGTCGCGGACGCCGCCGCCGAAGGTATTCTGCTTGTACCACTTGAGGGGCGAGTTTCCGGCCTGAGCCCAGCCCCAGGGGATGTTGGAATGGCTGTGGGGGCCGCCGATTTCGTCAAGCCGGGATTGTATCGCGTCAACATCCTCAGGCACGAAGTTGAAATATTTGAACTCGTCCATGACGCCTGTCGGACCGCCTTCCTGGCTTGCCCCGTTGTCGGAAAGCAGGATAATGATGGTATTATCCATTTCACCCATTTTCTCCAGAAAGGACACGAGCCGTCCGATTTGGTGATCCGTATGGTCGAGGAAGCCTGCAAAGGCCTCCTGGAGCCTCAAGGCAAATCGTTTTTCATTTTCCGTCAACTCATCCCACGACTTAACGCCGGGATTCTTGGGGGCGAGCTGTGTACCCGTCGGAATCACCCCCATCTCCAATTGTCTTTTATACCACTCTTCCCTTATCACGTCCCAGCCGGCATCGAATCGGCCCCGGTATTTCTCAATGAACGCTTTCGGTGCCTGGTGCGGCGAATGGGTCGCGCCGAAGGCCAGATAAAGAAAATAAGGACGGTCCGGCCTCACGGACTTGAGGTCACGGATAAAATCCATAGATTTATCGACCAGGTCTTCTGTCAGGTGGTACCCCTCTTCGGGACGGCGGGGCGGATCTATGGGGTGGTTGTCATAGGTCAACTCCGGATGAAACTGGTCGGTCTCACCCTGGAGGAAACCGTAAAAGCGGTCAAAACCCCTTTGCAGCGGCCAGTTGTCGAAAGGTCCGGCTGTCGATGCCTCCGTCATCGGCGCCAGGTGCCATTTGCCCAGGGCAAAAGTTGCATAACCCTCCTGGCGGAGCATCTCGGCAATCGTGGCCGCGTGTGGCGTGATGCAGCCCCGCATGTGTGGATAGCCGGAATTGAAATTGGACACGGCCCGCATCCCAACGGTATGATGGTTGCGGCCGGTTAATAGCGAGGCCCGCGTGGGTGAACAGAGCGCCGTCGTGTGGAAATTTGTAAACCGCAATCCACCAGAGGCCAGTTGATCAATGTTGGGTGTTTCTATCGTGGAGCCATAACAGCCGAAATGCGAAAAACCGGTGTCGTCAAACAGAATCACCACGACATTGGGGCTGCCGTCCCCCGACCGTTTCGGCTCCGGCCACCAGGGGATCGATTCTTTGTGGGTTCTGCCGATGACGCCTTTGAAGGGTTCGCGATTGCTCATAGTCCTCTCCTTTCAATTTTTTTTAATAAACTCGACTGGGAACGTTTTTCCCCTTTTTTTTCGGCGGCCAAACAGAAGGCTCGATAAATAGGCGGGGTTGATCAACAGGGGAGCCGTCGCTTCTTTCCCCTCCAGACCGGCATCGGCACAGGCTTTTTTAACTTTCTGCCGATAGATCAGGTCTTTATATTCTCCTACGGGATCGAGGCCGAAGTATTCCGTGTACCAGATTTTCGCAGACATCTGCCGGTCCTTTCGCATTTCCTCAGGGCTGACGCGGCGCTTGTACTTTTCCTTCATGGCGAGCGCCTCCTCATAGGTATCCATGTGCACCATTTTCCAGTCGGCATCGGGTACGACATACCCGCTGCTCAGGAGCATGTCGTAGCGTTTCTTCGTCTCCTCGAAGTCGGGACCACAGACGAGCATACACTGGGAACAGGTTATCAGGTTGGGGTCCCGTTCCAGGCCGGGGAATCCCATATTTTCGTAGACTTTGAGCAATAATCGCCGTCGCTCGTCTTCGTCTTTCGGGAGGTCTTTATAAGCGGGCAGAATATCCTCAAACTGTTCCCGCGGGTAGTGGTCTCTGGCCACATGCCTGATCACGTCGAAGCGCAGTCCGCTGTCCCCCGTGCGGCCGCCTACCCCCATATAGGTTGCACGGATTTCCGCTCTCTTTTCCGGGTCAGGCCGGTTTTCCATCCATTCCTTGATCCAGTGCTGGCCCCAGTTCGACCATTTCTTATCCCTCGATATGCCATGCAGACCGAAACAGGGCGCGTTGCAGAAATCGAGGTTTTCACGCTTGCCCCGTGCGTGCAGCTCGCCGTTAATGAACAGATATTCTTCCTCGTCATCCCTGAACATGCCCATGGTGCAGGACTTGTCGCAGAGTTTGCAGGTTCGGCAGCGATTGTCCATCACGAACCGCGCCGGCTGCATGGGGTCCGATTTGAGGTGGGCATTGGTAACGACAGAACCCAGGACGACGCATGCGCCGTAGTCTTGAGTAACCAGGTTGCCCGAAAGTCCAAAGCTGCCCAGGCCGGCGACAAGGGCGCCGAAGCGGTGAGAAAAGGTCGGCCTCACCATGAACGGGTCCAGGCTCCGCCGGTAAGTGCTGTTGGGTGGAACAGTCTTCGCTCCATATCCGAGGCTGATGAGGTATTGTTCGATCTCCATACAGATGCGCAGGGTGCGCTGATTTTTTATGCCCTGATCGATATTATGGGGCACCGGCGATTGTTTATTGAAAAATTCATAAATGGCATCAACATCCAGCGGCAACGCGATCGATACGACCGACGTTGCGCCCTTCAAGATATAAGCGGGATGTAGAGATGCCGGCCCGTCCATGCGTTCGGGGCCCGCCACGCCAACAAGGACGGCCCCTGCCTTTTTAGCGAATTCCTTAATTCTTTTTTCCAGATTTTCCATACAGGCCTCCTTGATTTTATAATATCTTTGCGGTTAGGAAGGACAATATCTGAAAAGAACTTCTTATTTGTAGATGGGCTGCAAATTGAATTGATATAGATTTTTTATACGATTGTGCAGTACAGAGGGGTCAGGTCTACACTCTTGACACACCGCCCCCAGCGATGTGTCAAGAGTGTAGACCTGACCCCTTGTATTATACCTTTCTCACCCGTTTGGCAACGGCCATAAACTCGTCAAGCCTTTTGCGGACGGCGATCTTGTCGTACTTGCCGACGCTGGTTTTGGGGATGTCTTTGACAAAAGCCACGTAAACGGGCAGCATCCACTTCGTGATTTTGCCGGTATCGACGCCCTCGGCCTGAAGGAATCGCAGAATGTCATCTTCCGTCTGCATCGCGCCGGGCGTCGTCCGGACGAGGGCCATGGGGATTTCTCCCCACTTGTCGTCGGGAACACCCACATACGTCGCCTCCAGAACATAATCGGCGTTGCTCGTCAGGTTCTCCAGAAGCACTGTGGGAACCATCTCGGAGCCGCTCCGGATGACATCGGTGATCCGGTCGGCAATGGTCATGTAGCCCAACTCATCCATCTTGGCCACGTCTCCCGTGTGGAACCAGCCGTCCTTCCAGACGGCGGCTGTCTTCTCCGGATCTTTATAGTACTGTTCCATGATCCAGTGCCCCCGGACGACGATCTCGCCAATCGTCTCATTGTCCCGCGGGACGTCCCTGCCGTTTTCATCGACCACGCGCGCTTCCACGCCGGGGAGGTAAGGGAAACCGGTTTTGACAAGAACCTGGTTGATCTTCTCTTCCGGCCACTGGCGCATCTCCCGCGTGAGGATATTGCCGACGCAGCCGTCCATCGTCTCCGTCATGCCGTAGCCGGACGTGGCCTTCATGGTGGGGAAGAGTTTTTCCGCCTTCAGTTTCAACCCCAGGGGCAGGGCGCCGCCGCCTACAGTAACCTGGCACATGCTGCTTAAATCCCATTTCCCGATGTCGGGATATTCGAGGAGCATGGCGAGCATGGTGGGGACCATGGATGTCTGGGTAACCCTCTCATTGTGGACCAGCTCACAAAAACTCTCCGCCGCGAATTTTCCCGGAAAGACGATCTTGACCGCCTCAAAGACATAGTAGAAAGGTGCCCCCCAGGCATGGATATGGAAGAGGGGCACGTTCATCATGGGAATCCAGTCTTCCGGCGGCGGCGGATCGTCGGGCATGCGCACTGCCGCGCCCCGGCGCAGAAGGAAAAAGATGCATTGCAGATAGACCTGGCGGTTCGTGTAGAGGATGCCCTTGGGCAAGCCGGTAGTACCGGTGGTGTAATAGAGAACGGCATTTATGTCTTCGTCGAGGTCCGGCCAGTCGTAGAATTCCGGCTGGTCTTTGATCAGTTCCTCGTATTCATAAAGGGGCGCGATTTTCGTCTGAGGCAGGCCCGGTTTGTCGGACATGTAGACAAATGTTTTCACGGTGTCCCTGATCCGGTCGTACAGGGCCTCCACGAGGGGCAGGGAGTCGGCGTCGAAGAAGATGATCTTGTCCTCCGCGTGGTTGATCGTGTACGTCATGTGATCCAGGGACAGACGGATATTGATAGGGTGGGAGACCGCGCCGGAGCAGATGGCGGCATAGATGTTTTCCATGTGCCAGTGGTGGTTGAGTGCCATCGTGGCAACCCGGTCGCCCTGCTTGACGCCGAGGGCTTTGAGGGCATGGGCCAGTTTGCAGGTGCGTTCGTGCCACTGACGCCAGGTGAAACGGAAGTATTTTCCCTCGTCGTTTCGATAAACCATAGCCGTCTCATTCGGATAGAGCATAAGCGGCTTCTTGAGACAGTTTTTCACCAGAAGCGGGTAATGCTTGCTGTATTCAGGATAAAAAAACTTTTCCGACATTTGTACTTTTCCTTTCTATACTTTGGTTCTTTTTTCATAGGCGCGCCTGAGACGCGCGACAGGAAACGGCCGGCCGTGGGCCGGATAAATCGTCTTTACGGGTTGGGCCAGAAGGGCCTGCCAGCTTTTCATCAATTGGGGCACATCATCGGCGACGGGGGGAAAGATCGGCCCGCCCCAGGGGTAGAAATTGACGGCGAGATCGCCGACGAAAGTCGCGCCGTTTTCCAGAATGACGGAAAGAGAACCCGCCGTATGCCCAGGCGTCGGAAGAACGCGTCCGGAAATACCGTATGCATGAAGGAATGTTTCCCTGTTGATCATCACATCTGCGTCAACGGCCATGAATTGAATGGTCCAGGGGGCCATTTTGGCTATGGCGTTGAGCAAACCCATCATCATGCGGCCGACGGCGCTCGTACCGGCAGGGAGTACGCTGGTCCCCTCTTTAAGCAGCGAGGCTTCCTTCTCATGTACCGCAACGGCGCACGGAAATGCCTTCACATACGCCGCCAGGGAGCCGACATGATCGTAATGAACGTGGGTAATGACGACAAGCTTGATGTCTTCCGGCGGTATGCCGTTTTTACGCAGCGCCCCGATGATTTTGTCGGCCCGTCCCGGTATTCCCGCATCAATAAGCATGGCGCCGCCGCGCTCACGAACGGCAAAAACAGTTGATTTGCCCAGATGAATGGGAACGATGATAGGAAATTCTGCCTTCATTGCGTCATGCACCTTGCAGCGGAGGGGTCAGGTCTACACTCTTGACTCCGCCTGAGGCGAAGTCAAGAGTGTAGACCTGACCCCTATCCATTATTTTTCCTTTTCCGAACGGTAGATCCACTTCAGAACCAGCGGCTGCGAACTGAAGGCGGTAGAAAGGGGCAGGATCATTTCGCTTTCAACGGCCAGCCAATTGAAATCCGGTTTGATGATCCTCAGTTTACCGTCCACAGGCGGCTGGCCCCACTCGGTATGTTTATAAATGACAAAGAGCATGACATCGTAGAAGCCTTCGGATTCACCCAGCGCATAACCGAGCCGGAAGGCCTCCGGGGTAATCCGGTTAGCCTCAATGATCTGATGGGCATAATCTTTGTCGAGTTGAATAATGGCATAACGGGCGACGCCTTTTTCCGAATAGCGGGTCAGGGTTCTGGTTTCGGAGCTGGAGACATAGACCGTGGTCAGGCCGGGCACCTGCTTAAGGTATTGGGCTGCGATCAGGGCCGCGGTGCGCCTGCCGCCGGTGGCCTGATGGTGCCAGCCGTAGTATTCAAAAAGTTTATCCTGAAGCAGGGCTGCCGGACGTTCGCCCTTTTCATAGAGGCTCTTGGAAATGTAGCGCATCTCCTTGCCCAGGCTTTCGGCGGCCTCGGCGATGGGCCAGTCGATCTTGACGTGGAAGTGCGAGAGGGCATAGCGGTTCTTCTTGCGGTAGCGGTCATCGCGCTGGATCAGCAGACCGTAGTCCACATCGATGAGCGTCTCCAGAAAATCGAAAAAAGCCTTGCGTTCAAAATATTTTATCCCCGAATAGAACGGCTTATTAAGTTGAATGCCGGGGACGAGCGCCAGGGTATCCTTACGGATGCGGTTATCATTGCTGAAACGGATATATTTCTGATGCGCCTCGCCGAGAGACTCCTCGCAGAAAATGATAATATACGGCAGCGTCAGGGTTGATTCTCTAGCGAATTCACGTTTTCTGGGCCGCATCTCGCGCGGATCCACATAGGGATAATGCAGGCCTTTATCACGGCACTGTTTGTAGATTTTTTCAAACGTGATGACCCTGAGGCGCCGTTCCAGTTCATCGCGCAGGAAGACGTAAAAAGAACGGCGAACAATTTCCAGATAACTCAGCTCAAATCTGGATTTCTTCATCTCGCGTCATCCACTCCTCTTAATAAAATCGTGTTCTATCAGTTCATCATCGGGACCGGCTTCCGGTGATTTGACAAGGTATTGCTTTTGTGAAACTTTTTTGAAAATGAGTATAAGCAGTAAAGGACTTAAACGTCAAGGGAATCTTGGCCTTTGGAAACTTTTTTAGGGCTGACTTAGGGTCAGGTCTACACTCTTGACACACCGCCCCCAGCGGTGTGTCAAGAGTGTAGACCTGATAACCATAAAAGGCACCTCCAAAGCATAGCGTAAAGCGTGAACTTTCTGCTATGCTTTGGTTAAGTTATTCAATCCAAACCAAG
>JAFGHS010000084.1 GCA_016930075.1 Deltaproteobacteria bacterium | reverse complement strand
CCGTAAATAAATTTATTGACCAGGATATGATCGCCGATTTCCAGCGTCGGGATCATGGAGCCGGAAGGAATCTTGAAGGCCTGTATGACAAACGCCTTGATGAATAAGGCGATGAGGATGGCAATGATGATTGCCTCTGCATATTCCTGAACTCTGGATTTTGTTTTGGTCATTCTTTCTTCCTTTATGAATAGATATGAATCAGGGTGATGATGATCATGGCGGCGGACAGCGTCCCTTTGGCGATGATTCCGGCGATTCTTCCCAGCACAGCGCCGAAGCCGGCCCGCAGGGCCGGCTTTATTCTTTGGCGTTGAATCAGTTCAACAATCAGCGTTCCGGAAAATCCCCCGAGAAAAACCCCGATAATCGCGCCGATCCCCATCAGAAAGGGGGTCATAACGACAGCGCCGATCATGCTGCCGATGACGGATGCCCAAAGGCCTTTTTTTGATGCGCCGAATCGCGCCGCTCCCATGACGCCGAGAAGAAACTCCAGGGCTTCCGCCAGAATCATGAGAAGGGCGAGGATAAGGAGAATTTTAAAGCCGATTTTCATAAATCCCGTTGCGGCGGCATACAGCAGGACGTCGATAAAAATGATCACGGTTCCGGGCAGTCCGAAGATGATGGAAAAAAGGCCTGCAAACAGCACGAGAATGAATATCGTCAATCCTGCAATTTCGAGAGGAGACAACCTGTTATTTCCCCTTTGCCTTAGACGGCTTGATTTTTTCAAACAGCAATACAATCGGACTTGCGATAAATACGGTGGAGTAAGTCCCCACCAGGACGCCGACAAGCAATGTAAAGGCAAAATCATGGATGACGGCGCCGCCGAAGAAAAACAGCACCAGAAGAACTATAAACACAGTCAGGGATGTCAGAATGGTCCGGCTCAGGGTTTGGTTGACGCTTAAATTGATGCAGTCGAAGAGCGTCATCCGAATGTTTTTCCGGGTGTTTTCACGGATGCGGTCGAAAATGACGATGGTGTCGTTGATGGAAAAACCGACGATGGTCAGCAAAGCTGCGACGATGTTCAAGTCGAATTCCTTGCCCGTCAGGGACAAGGCCGTCATGGCCACCAGAACGTCGTGAACCAGGGCGATGATGCCGCCCAGGGCGTAGCGGAACTCGAACCGGATGCCCACATAGATGAGGATGCCGATCCAGGAAAAAATGATGGCGAAGATGGCCTTCTGCGTCAGGTCTTTGCCCACCTTCGGTCCCACGACTTCGACCCGCCTGACGTCATAGGCATCTTTACCGAGAGACGCATCGAAGGCCGTGTTGATATTGCCCGACAAATCATTGAGATTGGCGGAGAGTTCCGCTGTCCTGATGAGGATTTCCTGGGGGCCGAACTGCTGGATGATGCTTCTTTCAAAACCCAGCGGTTCCAGTGCCTTTCTGATATTTTCAACGGGGACGTCGTTTTTGAGTTTGACCTGGATGAGCGTGCCGCCGGCAAAATCGATGCCCAAATTGAGGCCGCCGTGAAAGATAACCGAGGCGATTCCTACAATGATGACGGCGAGAGAACAAGTAACGGCCATTTTCATCATGCCGACAAAATCAAAGTGTGTTTCGGATTTAATAAATTCCATGAGCATCTCCTAATAGGGGAACCCAGATTATGGTGTCCCAAAGTCTTTTAGATACTTAGCTTTTCAATCTTCCGGTTCCAGACGAAGTAGTCGTAAATGATTCTCGTGACGACAACGGCGGTAAACATGCTTGCCGCTATGCCGATGGTCAGGGTGACGGCAAATCCCTTCACCGGTCCCGTGCCGAATCCGAAGAGAAATAAGGCCGCCACCAGGGTGGTCACATTGGTGTCCAGAATCGTGAGAAACGCCTTGGTGTAACCGCCTTCAATGGCGGCCCGCGGCGTCTTTCCCAGACGGATTTCTTCCCGGATCCGTTCATTGATGAGGACGTTTGCGTCCACAGCCATGCCGATGGTCAAGGCGATGCCTGCGATGCCCGGCAGTGTCAGGGTTGCCTTAAAGGCGGCCATCGTACCGAGCAGGAGGATCATATTCAGGATGAGGGCAATGTCGGCTACGATTCCGGAGGCCTTATAATAGATGATCATGAAGATGATGACGAGAATGCCGCCGATGATGCTCGACCAGAGGCCCTTATCGATGGAGTCCTGTCCCAGGGAAGGGCCGACGGTCCGTTCCTCAAGGATATTCACCGGTGCGGGCAGCGCCCCGGCGCGCAGGACGATGGCCAGGTCGCGGGCCTCGTCCATGGTGAAAGACCCTGTGATCTGGGCCTGACCGCCGGATATCCTTTCGTTGATGACGGGGGCGGAATGAACATTTCCGTCAAGGACGATGGCGAGGCGTTTCTTGACATTGTCCGCCGTAATCCGGTCAAAATCCTTGGAGCCCTGGGCGTTGAATTTAATGGATACATGGGGTTCTCCGAAGCGGTCGCCGATCTCCACCCTGGCCCGCTCGATATAGCCGCCGGTCATGAGGGTTTTTTCTTTCAAAAGATAAGGCATGCTTGTCCTGCGCCCTGTCGATCTGTCCAGATCATAACCGTAGGCGATAACGGAGCCTTCCGGCACATTGCCCTTCAGGGCGTCGTCGAGGCTGTGTTCTTCATCGACCAGTTTGAATTCGAGCAGAGCCGTTTTCCCGATGAGGTTTTTAGCCCTTGCCGTATCTTTGATGCCCGGTAGCTGGACGATAATGCGATCGTCGCCCTGGGGGATAATTTCCGGTTCCGAGATGCCGAATTGATCGACCCGGTTCCTGATGGTTTCGAGGCTCTGTTCGACAGCCTGTTTTCTTATATCCTGCGCCCGATTGTCTTTTATTTTAAGATTAACGGTGATGATGCCTTCATGGGTCTCGGTCGAGGCCACTTCGAGGTCGGGGTAGCTGTTTTTCACCATCGTTTCCATGGCCTCCCGCGACGGGTTGTCGGGCATGTCGAGGGCAATGGTATAATTTTTCATGGTTTCAATGCGCCGGAATTTGATGCGCTTGTCCATGAGCGCCTCTTTGAGGTCGTTGGCGATCTGCGTCAGCGTAATTTCCACTGCTTTTTGCGTGTCAACCTCCAAAACAAGATGCATGCCCCCCTGAAGATCAAGACCCAAACGGATTTTTTCCGTCGGCAGGTATTGCTTCCAAAGATCAGGCAAATTTGAGGTTATCGTCGGCGCCAGATAAACGAAGGCGGCAATGCAGATGACAAGTACGATTGCGCTCCTGATTCTGATATTTTTTGACATATGATCATACCTCTTTATGGTGAATTCCGTATCGTATCGGCTGTTCCTATACGGCTTTTTGAAGAACGCCGGCGATAAACTCCCGCGAGACCTTCACTTTGACCTTGTCGGCGATTTCCAGCGTGATTGCCGTATCCGTAATGGCGGTTATTTTCCCCTGGATGCCTCCCGTGGTAAGGACCAGGTCGCCGTGACCGAGGTTGGCCAGCATTTGTTTAACCTCTTTCTGTTTTTTTTGTTGGGGCCTGATCAAAAGAAAATAAAAAATAGCAAACAGGACGGCCATCATGACGATGAAACTCAGATCGCCTCCTCCTGCGCCGCCTCCTCCACCCATGCCGCCCATGGCGTATGCCAGATCTGTCAAAGTATGTTCCTCCTTAAAAAGTTTAGGTGCAAATCAGGGCACCGATTTTCCGTTGAGATTAATCACCGGTCTTCGATGGCCTGATGTTGAAAAAATGCTGTCTAAAATCTAAAAACCGACCATCCCTGACGGCGGATCGAATGTCCTCCATGAGACGCATGTAGTACCGGACGTTGTGGATGGTATTTAAAATCATGGCCAGTATTTCTCTGGCCATGAATAAATGCCTCAAATAGGCCCGCGAATAGTGCCGGCAGCAGTAACAGTCGCACGTCTCATCAACGGGCGCCCGGTCTGTCCGGTAGCGGGCGTTTTTTATAACAATATTTTCTTGATTTGTAAATAATAATCCGTTTCTGGCTGAGCGTGTGGGTATGACGCAATCAAACAGGTCGATGCCGCACATGACGGAATCCACAATATCTTCCGGCGTTCCGGCGCCCATGAGGTATCTTGGTCTGTTTTCCGGCAGAAGCGGGGTGATGCCTTCTACGATGTTCATCATGCATTCCTTGGGTTCTCCCACGCTCAATCCGCCCAGGGCGTAACCGTCAAAACCGATGGCCTGCATCTCGTATGCGGCCTCTTCTCTCAGGCTGTCGTAAATACCGCCCTGGAGGATGCCGAAAAGGGCCTGCCTATCGGATGTCTTTGCGTCCCGGCTTCTTTTGGCCCACCTCAAGGTCAGGGCGAGGGATTCCCGGGCTTCTTTCAAAGTTGCCGGGTAAGGGGTGCATTCATCAAGACACATCATGATGTCCGACCCGAGGGCTTCCTGAATTTCCACAGCCGTCTCAGGACTGATAAAATGGCGGGCGCCGTCGATATGGGAGCGGAAAGACACGCCGTCTTCCTTTATTTTCATGAGGGCGCCGAGGCTGAATATCTGAAAGCCGCCGCTGTCCGTGAGGATGGGACCCGGCCAGTTCATGAATTTGTGCAAACCGCCCAGGGACCGGATAAGCTCATGGCCCGGACGCAGATAGAGGTGATAGGTATTGCTCAAAATCATCTGAGCCCCCAGGGCCCTGGCTTCTTCCGGCAGCAGGGCCTTGATGGTTCCCTGCGTGCCGACGGGCATGAAAGCCGGCGTGTCAACGTCGCCGTGGGCGGTGCGGATTGTCCCCAACCTTGCTGCGCATGACGGGTCTTTTTTTACGAATTGAAAACCGTATTCCATAAGATGATTTTATCCTGAAATGCATTGATCCCGCGGCGTCCGTTAAAGGATGAGCATGCAGTCTCCGTAACTGTAAAACTTAAAACCCCCGCTTACGGCCTTTTGGTATGCCGATTCCATGATGTCCTTCCCGGCAAAGGCGCAAACCAGCAGATAGAGAGAGGATTGGGGAAGATGAAAATTTGTGATCATGGCGTCCACGCACTTGAAGGGGCAGCCGGGATAGATGAAGAGCCTCGTTGACGCGGTCATGGGCTTGATGTTGCCCGATTCATCGGCTGCCGATTCGAGGGCCCGGGTCGAGGTGGTTCCCACGGCGATGACGCGCTTTGCCGTGTTGACGGTTTCGGCCGCCTCCGGGCTGATTTCAAAGTGTTCATCCTCCATCCGGTGATCTTCAACATTCTCCGTTTCAATGGGGAGGAATGTCCCGTATCCCACATGCAGGGTAATGGGCGCCACCCGGACGCCCCGCTCCCTGAGCGACGCCATGACGTTCTGCGAGAAATGAAACCCCGCCGTCGGCGCCGCTACGGAGCCGGGGAATCTCGCATAGATGGTCTGGTAGCGCTCCCGGTCGGTCAGAAATTTTTCATGGGCTTTCTTCCTTTTAATATAGGGCGGCAGCGGCGCTGCGCCGTATTCATCGAGAAAGTCATCGAAAGCCACGGATGAGGAAAACCGGATGATCCATTTCTTTTCGCTTGACCGCTCCAAGACACGGCCTTCACAGACATCGTAAAAGTTAATCACATCCCCCGGCCTGACCCTCTTTGCCGGACGCAGCAGCACCTCCCATGTCTGGGAATCTTCATCCTCCGCGTTCTTCGTCAGCAGAAGAACCTCAATGGCGCTTCCCGTTTGCTTGCGGCCCGTCAACCGGGCGGGGATAACCTTGGAATCGTTGACGACGATGACGTCTCCGGCGGCCAGATATTGAGGAAGTTCGTAAAAGATGGATTCTTCAATCGTCCGTTTGGCCCGGTTGACGATGAGCATGCGGGATGCATCTCTTTCCTCGCGCGGCTCCTGGGCAATCAAGGCCGCCGGGAGGTGATAATTATAGTCTTCTAATTTCATCATCTTACGTATAATACACAGATCGTATTTCCCATGGGAAAAGGAATGGGGCAGATAATCAGAAAAGGGGATGAATGTCAATGTTATCTTTAAGATCTGCCGACGTAAACCAGGGCCAGTCCCAAAATAACCGCCGCAAGTCCCATCCATCGCAAATAGGCATCGGGTATTTCAACCATCTTCAGGAGGTAAATTTTGAGTTTTTCCGGAAAGGCAAAGTAGGGGAGTCCCTCAATAATGAAGATCATGCCTATGACGCAGAGGAAGAATTTCATTTTACGGCTCTTCCTTTTTCTCGTTGATTTTGGCTTCATTCCAGAGACGATCCAGCTCTTCAGGAGATGTCTCTGCCATGTTTCTGCCCTGCCGGTCCAGTGCGCTTTCCATGCGGGAAAACCGTCTGGTGAATTTCCCGGCGGATGCATTTAACGCCTCCTCCGCATTGACGCCGGCAAAGCGGCTGAGATTGACCAGAGAAAAAAGGACATCGCCCGTTTCCTCGGCGATTTTGTTGTGAAGGCCGCCTTTCAGGGCGGACCTCAATTCAAGGAGTTCTTCGTTGACTTTATCGAAGACGCCTTCAATATCTTCCCAGTCAAAACCGCAAAGGGACGCCTTTTCCGTTATTTTTTGTGCCTTCATGAGGGCAGGCAACGACCGGGGCGTTTTTCCCAAAAGCCCGGGGCTTAAGGGCTCCTTCTTTTCAATATTTCGTTTGATGTCTTCCCAGTTGGCTTTAACTTCCTCAATGCTTCCCACCTTTATGTCGCCGAAAACATGGGGATGGCGGCGGATCATCTTTGCGGCAATATCATCCATGACATCCTGGAGCGTAAATTCGCCGGCCTCTTCCCCAAGACGGCAAATAAAAAGAATTTGAAACAGGAGATCACCCAGTTCTTCCTTCTGATGGTCCGGCGAAGCCTCATCGAGGGCATCGATCACTTCGTAGGCTTCTTCCAGGAGGTATTTGCCGATGTCTGCCTTTGTCTGTTTTCTGTCCCAGGGGCAGCCGTCCGGCGCTCTTAAAGCCTGTATGATCGCCTGCAGTTTGCGCAGACCTTGCCGGTCTTTCAAATCATCAGCCATTATCTTTTGAGCGAAGCGAATGGAAGAAGACCTGAAAGCCTTTCACCACAGCCGGAAGGTTCATGGCGGCTTTAATCAGGGGGAATTTGGCGCCGAGTTGAAGGGTGTTTTCCAAGCCGACAACGAGATTGAGAAACAGGGCCTGCAATCTTAAGGCGGGGACGGAGAACGCCTCCACCTGCTTGTTCACATGTCCGGTAATGCCGTTTACATTGGTCGTCAGGTCTTCCATGTTTTGCAAGATGCCCGGCAGATGGCGATTCAACGTTTCGAGCGCATCATTCAAGTTGTTTAAGGTTTTCCGGATTTGCATGAGAAACGGAATGGCCAGTATGCCGATGATCAGCAGAAAGACGACCAGAATGATCAGGATGATTTCAAGGTTCATAGGAATGCTCCTTATTTACAATAAGACAATTATTGGCGTTCCTTTTCTTCTTTATAGGCTGCGACGCCGGCCGCAACGGCCTTTCCGATGCGTCCCTTTTGTTTTTCCACCGTCTGTTTCCCCAGTTCTTTGAGCTCTGTCACCTTGTCTTCCAGTTCCGCCGCCTTTTCCTTGACGACATGTTCAATCAGGTGTTCGTACTCTTCTTTGGCTTTGACGATGAATTCGCCCGCCTTTTTTCCCAAATCCTCGCGGGTTTCTTTTCCGCTTTTCGGGGCATAAAGCAATCCGATGACAGCCCCGAGGAATCCGCCGATGATTCCCCCGATCAATACGTCTTTTACGTAACCGCCTTTTTCATCCGACATGGCACTCATCTCCTTTGTAAGGGATTGAAAACATAAACATCGTGTTGGCTAAATTCCGCATTTTCGCCGGCCCGCCTTTTATCGCAAGCCGGCCATTATCGATGCGCTGACGGAATTCTTAATATATTTTGACGATGATTTGCAAGTTATATTAACGGAAAATGAAACGAACGAACGGATAAAGGCGATGATAACAAACGATGAGTGTTTTTCGTACAGCAGAAGACCGGGTATTTAAAAATCCTCAATGCCCGGTCTTCCGCATGTTTGTTTTTGCAAATTACTTTGCTGCCGGGGTTTCTGCTGCCGGAGTTTCTGCTGCGGGGGCTGCCGTCGTAGCTGTAGCTGCGGGCGCGGGGGCCTCGACCGTTGATGCTTCCGGTACCGCTTCTTCCTTCTTCTTACAGCCTAAAACTGAAAAAGAAAAAGTTACGAACAAAAGCAGGGAAAGAATAAGAACGATTGCCTTCTTCATTTAATGTATCACCTCCTTTCTGTCATTATCAGTTTTACGGGTGGATGACGCATCACCCTTTATGGCGGGGAAAATACTCCTTTTTTTTGCCTTGTCAAGAGATATTTATCGTTATAAGGTAAATAAAAAAATTCTTGAAAACAACCGGGGTGGTGAAAAAGGTGATACTGGGTATCGATGTCGGCGGCACCCATACGGATGCCGTTCTGATGGAAGAGGGCAGGGTACGGAAGAAGGCAAAAGTTCTGACGGACGCCGACCGTTTACTGACGTCGTTGTCGAGTGCGGCAGCCATGGTCCTGGACGGTGAAGACCCGCAGAAGCTGCGGCGGGTTGTCCTGAGCACGACCCTGTCGACCAACGCCATCGTTCAGGGGAAGGTCGATAAAGTGGGCATGATTCTGGCGAGCGGGCCTGGCCTTTCGCCGGCTGATTTTCGGCTTGAGGGGGCCGTCCACTTCGTTTCCGGTTATGTCAACCATCGGGGAATTGAAGTTGCGCCGATCGATCGGGAGGAAATCGGACGGATCGCCAGGTCTTTTGAGCGTGAAGGCATCGAGCACGCCGGCGCCGTCGGAAAATTTTCCACCCGGAATCCGAAGCAGGAACTTGCCGTAAAAGAAATCATGGGCCCCCGTCTTAAACACGTCAGTCTTGGCCACCGGATGTCCGGGAACCTGAACTTTCCGAGACGTGCGGCGACGGCCTGTTTGAATGCCTCCGTGTGGGGGACTTATAAACGGTTTGCCGAAGACGTGCAAGTGTTTATCCGCGAGCAAGGCATCACGGCGCCCGTTTATATCCTGAAGGCCGACGGCGGGACGTTCAATATCGCCGATTCGGCCGATTTTCCCGTTCAGACAATCCTCTCCGGGCCGGCCGCGAGCATTATGGGCGTCATGAGCATGGTCAGCGGGCGTGAGGATGCCGTTGTTCTCGATATGGGCGGGACGACGACGGATATTGCCGTCCTTGCCGGCGGGGTTCCCCTTCTGGAACCTCTCGGCGTCGTCATCGGAGGTTATAAGACGCTGATCCGCGGGATGCTGACCCGATCCGTCGGTCTGGGGGGCGACAGCGCGGTTAAAACGACGGATGACGGCCTTGTCATCGGCCCCCGGCGGGAGGGGGTTGCCGCCGCGTTCGGCGGCCCCTGTCCGACGCCGACGGACGCCATGATTATTCTGGGTCTGACGGACATCGGCGACCGGCGCAAGGCCCTGAACGCCATAGGCGCCGTTTCACAGAAGCTGAATCTTTCCGTTGAAGATACGGCAAAACGCATCTTTGAACAAATGTGCGCTGAAATTGCGGCCCACGTCCGGCAGATGATCGATGAGGTCAATCGCCGTCCCGTCTATACCATCCACGAAATGCTGGAAGACGCGCGGTTGGCGCCCCGCATGTTGTATCTGGTCGGGGGGCCTGCAAAACCTGTTTCGCAATGCCTGGGCGGCCTTTTGGGATGTCCTGTGTGCGTGCCCGATCACGCCGAAGCGGCCAATGCCGTCGGGGCGGCACTGGCGCGGACGACGTCGGAAATCACCCTGCTGGCCGATACGGAACGCAAGACCCTCTTCATTCCGGAAAGGGGCATGCAAAAATCCATTCCGGCGACCTGTTCCATGCAGGAGGTTGTCGAAACCGGCAGGGAACTGCTGCGTCAGGCAGCCGTCGGCATGGGCGCCGATCCGGAAGATCTGGAAATGGAAGTTGTCGAAGCGCAGGAATTCAATATGATCAAGCAGTTTTACACGACGGGCAAAAATATGCGCGTCAAAATCCAGGTCAAACCCGGCCTGATTTCTCTGTGTCGCAAGGAGAGGTGATGCCGATGACGGCGAAGCGAAAAAAGACGGCCCTCATATTCTTCCCGGCCTTTGACTGGGCCATATCGCCCACCCATCCGGAAAGGGAAGAGAGGCTCCTGTACACGCAGGATCAGATTTGCGAAGAAGGGATACTCGATTTTGATCACATCACGGAATACAAACCCGGCATTGCAACGCTTGAAGACATCGACCGCGCCCATATCTGCGTTCCCGACGCCGCAAGCGTCGTCACGCAATCCCATCTCATATCGGCGGGGGGGTGCATCACGGCGGCGGATCAGGTCCTGACCGGTCGGGCGGACAACGCCTTCGCCCTGGTGCGGCCGCCGGGCCATCATGCCATGCGGGTGGTCCACGGCGCCCGAGGATTCTGCAACGTCAATATCGAGGCGGTCATGATCGAATATTGCCGGAAGAAATACGGCGTCCGGAAAATCGCCGTCGTCGATACGGATTGCCATCACGGCGACGGGACGCAGGACATCTACTGGCATGATCCGAACGTCCTGTGCATTTCCGTCCACCAGGACGGCAGGACCCTCTATCCCGGCACCGGCTTCGCCGATGAATTCGGCGGGCCGAACGCCCTGGGGGCGACGATCAATATTCCGCTGCCCCCGCGGACCTCCGACGAGGGATTTTTATATGTCCTGGATCATCTCATCCTGCCCGTTCTGGATGAGTTCAAGCCGGAGCTGATCATCAATTCCGCCGGGCAGGACAATCATTATTCGGACCCCATTACGGATATGCGTTTCAGCGCACAGGGATACGCCATTTTAAACGAGAAGCTGGCGCCCCATATCGCCGTCCTCGAAGGGGGCTATTCCATTGAAGACGCCCTGCCTTATGTGAATGTGGGCATTATCCTTGCCATGGCGGGCATCGATTACAGCTGTGTGAAGGAGCCGGATTTTGATCCGTCAGCCCTGAAGCAGTCCGCCGACATCAGCCGTTATATCGAAAAGCTGGTGGCTTCCATAAAAAATCAATGGGAAAAACGCGATGTAATGAAGGAAAAACTGATCGGCTCGGCAAAGCATGCCGTCCGGAAGAAAAGCATCTACTACGACACGGACGGCATCAGGGAAGAGCAGGAAGAAACCGTCAGGATATGCCGCGACTGCGGCGGCCTCGTCACCATTGACTCCGCGACGGATACGGGGAACCGGATATTCGCCGTCGTCATCCCCGCCCTGTGCTGCCCCGCCTGCCGGAGGGAAGGCGAGGAAATCTATCAAAAAACGGCAAAGGGAAAATACCGCAGCATCTATTTGCAGGATAAAGACAAGGCCGTTCTTTTCGTTAAATAGGGATGTTCCCGTTCCTACTTGATAACGGCCAGGACCTGATCCGTCTTGACTTTTTCTTTGACCGAGACTTTTATCTCCACGACTTCGCCGTCCACGGGCGAAGGGATGGGATTTTCCATCTTCATGGCCTCGAGGATCATCAAATCCTCGTCTGTGGATACCTTATCGCCGACCTTGACCAGAATTTCCGTAATGACCCCCGGCATGGGGGAAACGACATTGACACTCATGAACAACCTCCTCAAACCCGCTTAGACTATACGCATGGCAGCGCTGAAATATGTGATGCACCGTCGATGCCCGTATCACATATCTTCTCCAATAAAAAAACCCGGCAAGATGAAGCACGGCATCGATGGAGCGCCATAAAACCAGAACTTGCCGTCCTTGTCAAGGCCAAATTGAATAAAAAAAGGAGGCGTTCGAAAACGCCTCCTTCGTTAAACGGTTCAACCGGACATCGGGGGTTACAATTCCCGTTTCCGGCTTAGTTGGCCTTTGCCGGCGTAAAGCCTCCGTTTGCATCAATCTCTGCCGTAGATTTTTGAAGGCCCCAGTTCGTCTGCCCCGTGATGGTAATGAGGTAACTTGTGACATTGGTAAAAGTTATAGAAGGTGTGAGGTTCGATGACACCGTATAGCCTGCCCCGTAAAGGTCGTTCATGGTCATAGTGGTCAGGTTCGGGTTATCGGCAATGTGTGCCGCCGATGCCGTATAGGCGTTTTTCGCATCGGAATTTATTGTGGATACCCAGCCCCTTTTCCGGTACTGCTGAAACTGCGGGATGGCGATGGCCGCCAGGATGCCGATGATGGCGATGACGATCATCAATTCTATCAGCGTAAAGCCTTTTTCTCCTTTTTGTAATCTGCTAATCATAAATTTTCTCCTTCCTTTTTCTCATTTGAATTCGTATTAAAAAAACTTTGAAAAACATGGCCAGCCCTGAATGATTGACGACCACCCCCTTTTTCTGTTATTTTTCATATCTCCTTTTGTCATGAATGATGAAATCATTAATGCCCCCTAAATAACGGCCTCCATGGTCATCGGTCGCTATAGGAACAATGCAGCATTTGTGCCATTATATGTCGTCGCGGCGTTTTTTATTAGAAATTCCTAAGGGCATGTTATTTATTCAAGATAGACGTCAGGCTGTAACGCCGCCGAACAGTTTCTTGGCGGCGGAGGCAAACAAAATTGGTGAATTTCACGGTTTACCGGTGAATATCACCACCTGAAGGGGGCGATGTTCATGGCGACCGGCTCAGGGCGCAGGGCGGATTCAGGCAATTGAGGCATTGGTTTTTTCAGCGTCATTGTGTTATAAAAGCATGTAAGGAGTTTTATATGTATGAAGTCACCGTAAAAAGGTCTTTTTCCGCCGCCCATGTCCTTGCGGAGGCAGGGGGCGGATGCGAGAATCTCCACGGCCACAATTTTACCGTCGAGGTGTCCGCCTCGGCGCGGGAACTTAACGCGCAGGGCCTGGCCGTCGATTTCCGCGTATTGAAGAGATGGACGGAAGACGTTCTTCAGGAACTTGACCATAAATACTTAAATGACGTTCCGTATTTCAAAGCGTCAAGCCCGTCGTCGGAGCATATCGCGCGGTTTATTTATGAGCGCATCGCGGACAAAGCGCAGGGTGAGCCCTTTGTCTTATCCTGTGTGACGGTCTGGGAATCGGAATCTTCAAGAGTCAGTTACAGGGCGGACCAACATGATTGATGTTCAAAACCTCAAGGATACCAGGCAGATCGATATTAAGAAAGTAGGCGTCAAGGGCATCAAATACCCCATCATCGTCATGGACCGCGCCAACAGCGTGCAGAACGTCAATGCCGCCATCAACATGTATGTCAATCTCCCCCATCGCTTCAAGGGGACCCACATGAGCCGCTTCGTCGAGATTTTAAACGCCCATCGCGGCCGGATCAACATGAAGACCATGCACGTCATTCTGGACGAGGTGCGGTCAAAACTCAACGCCGAGTCGGCCCATATGGAGATTGAATTTTCCTATTTTATTGAAAAGAGCGCCCCCGTATCGCGGGCAAAAAGCCTCATGGAATATACCTGTATGTTTTGTGGAACGAGCGACAGCGCCGGGAAAGATTTCTACGTCGGCGTTGTGGTGCCCGTTACCACCGTGTGCCCGTGTTCCAAGGAGCTCAGCCGTATGGGCGCCCATAACCAGAGGAGCCTCGTTACCGTCAAGGTCCGTTTCCGAAGGCTTTTCTGGATCGAAGACCTGATCGGTCTTGTCGAACGGTCGGCAAGCGGCGAGCTGTATTCCCTGCTAAAGAGGGCGGATGAGAAGTATGTGACGGAAAAGAGTTACGAGAATCCCATGTTTGTGGAGGATGTGGTGCGGAACGTGGCGGAGCAGTTAAATAAGGATGACAATTTCACCTGGTACAGCATCGAGGCGGAGAACTTTGAAAGCATCCACAACCACAGCGCTTATGCCTATATTGAGAAAGATTGATGAGATCATTGTCGTCATTAACGGATTACTCACGGACAGCCTCTTTTTTTGACGACGCGGGTTTAGTCCTTTTATGAAAGGGTTGCCAATGGAATCAAACAGCGAGAAGGAATTCTTCAACCTCTACCGGCACGGTTTTATCAGGGCCGCCGTCTGCATCCCGGAAGTCAAGGTGGCCGACTGCCTGTTCAATGCCGAAAAAACGGTCGAACTGGCCAGAAAAGCCGCCGAAAATAAAGCCGTATTTGCCCTTTTCCCGGAGTTGGGTCTGTCCGCCTACTCCAATGAAGACCTTTTCCATCAGGATGCGCTTCTCGATGCCGCAAAAGACGGCCTGCTCCATGTGGCTGCTGCCACCAAAGATATTAACCTGATTCTTGTGTGCGGTGTGCCGCTCCGCGTCGATGCGGGTCTTTACAACTGCGCCGTCGTTCTTTACCGGGGGAAAATTCTTGGAGCTGCTGTTAAGACCTACCTGCCCAACTACCGCGAGTTTTATGAGGGGCGCCAGTTTTGTCCCGCCGAAGCGGCCCTTGCGAAAACCATCGATCTTTGCGGCCAATGCGACATCCCTTTTGGCGCGGATTTGATCTTTCAGGTCGGGAACATTAAAAATTTCAAATTCTTCATTGAGCTGTGCGAGGATGTCTGGGCGCCTATTCCTCCTTCGAGTTATGGCGCCATGGCCGGGGCGACGGTCGTGGCAAATCTGTCGGCATCCAATATCACCGTTGGGAAGGCAGAATACCGCCACAGCCTGATTGCCAATCAATCGGCGCGCTGTGTAGCCGCTTATCTTTACAGCGCCGCAGGCCCCGGCGAATCGACGACCGATCTGGCCTGGGACGGCCATGCCATGATCTATGAAAACGGCAATCTCCTGACGGAGTCGGAGCGATTCTCTCCGGAGGCGCAGGTCATCTTTGCCGACATCGATCTGGACCGCCTTGCCCAGGACAGAATGCGGCTCACGAGCTTCAGCCAGAACGCCCGGACCCATCGGGAAAGGCTGACGCAGTTTCGAAAGATTTCATTTTCCGTCGATTCCTTTGAGGATCGCCTGCTGCTGGAGAGGCAATATGCCCGTTATCCCTACATCCCCGCCGATTCCGGGAAGCGCGATCAGCGCTGCTATGAGGCGTACAATATCCAGGTGCAGGGTCTGGCCCAGAGGTTGAGATCAGCGAATGTTCAAAAAATCGTTATCGGCATCTCCGGCGGTCTCGATTCCACCCACGCCCTCATCGTGGCCGCCCGGACCATGGAACTGCTGAAAAGGCCGCCGTCCGACGTTCTGGCCTATACGATGCCGGGTTTTGCCACCTCCGACAGGACCTACCGGAATGCCTTGCGGTTAATGAAGGCCATCGGCGTAGAGGCCAATGAAATGGATATCAAACAAAGCTGCCTGCAGATGCTCAAAGATATCGATCACCCCTTTGCCCGCGGCGAGAAGGTCTATGACATCACCTTTGAAAACGTTCAGGCCGGAGAGCGGACGTCGCACCTGTTTCGCGTCGCCAATATGAGAAACGCCCTGGTTGTGGGGACGGGCGATTTGAGCGAACTGGCCCTCGGATGGTGCACCTACGGTGTCGGCGACCACATGTCCCATTACAACGTCAATGCGAGTGTTCCCAAAACACTCATCCAGCACCTCATTCGCTGGGTGGCCCGGTCCGTCCAGTTTTCACCCGAAGTGTCGGAGATTCTTTTGGATATTCTGGAGACGGAAATCAGCCCCGAATTGATTCCCGGAGGCGAGGGCGCAACGCCGGACCAGAAAACGGAATCCGTCGTCGGCCCCTACGAGCTGCAGGATTTCACCAATTTTTATATCACGCGATTCGGCTACCTGCCGGCAAAGATCGCCTTTATGGCCTATTGCACCTGGCGGGACGGCAAACGGGGACAATGGCCCGATGTGCCGGAACACAAAAGACATGCCTACACGATTGCAGAGATAAAAAAATGGATGGGGATCTATCTCTTTCGTTTCTTCAAAATCAGCCAGTATAAGCGCTCCTGCGTTCCCAACGGCCCGAAGGTCGGCTCCGGCGGGTCTCTTTCACCGAGAGGCGATTATCGGGCGCCGAGCGACAGCGAAGCCACCGTGTGGCTGGAAAATCTCAAACAAGTGCCGGAGACCGATCGGTGAGCGCCATGAGAACAGAACAATACAAGGATTTCGACGCGACGGAACTGTTCTGCCCCGTCTGCCGGAGGGCGGTTCCCGTAAGAAAAAGGCTTTTGCTCGTTTTGGCCGACGGGGATAAGTATGACTATTCATGCGTGTTCTGCGGCACATCCGTGGGGGATAAAATGGTGACAGGCAGGGATGATATGAAGATCATTCGCTGAAGGTGGGCCGTTGCATAATCTGATCGATGAATATATCAATTTCCTGTCCGTTGAAAAAGGCGCCGCCCGCAATTCCATCGAGGCTTACAGCCGCGACTTGAACAGGTATTGGACTTTTATCCGGGAGCGCGGCATTCCGTCTGTCGGCGGCATCGCCCCGGACGATGTGATAGCTTATCTGGAAAGCTTAAGAAGAATCGGGTTGAGCGCAACATCCATGAACCGGAATCTTTCGGCAATCCGGGGTTTTTATAAATATCTGATCCGGGAGCAGAAAATCGATCTCGATCCGGCGGCCAACATTACATCAGCGAAAACCTGGATGCGCCTTCCCGACACGCTCAGTCAGGAGGAAATGAACCTCCTTTTGGCGCAGCCCGGTTCGGCCTCCGTCTCTGCCGTCAGGGACAAAGCGATGCTGGAGCTCATGTATGCGACGGGGATCCGCGTGTCGGAGTTGATTTCCCTGACCATCAACGCCATGAACTGGCAGGTGGGGTACGTGACGGCCCTGGGGAAGGGCGGGAAAGAAAGGATCGTTCCCGTCGGCAAATCGGCATACGAATGCCTTACGGAATATGTTGAGCAGGCAAGGCCGGCGCTTCTTGCGGGCCGGAAATCGACGGTCCTTTTTTTAAACAAATCGGGCAAGGGCCTCACGCGTCAGGGATTCTGGAAGATCGTTAAAAAATATGCCGCAAGCGCCGGTCTGCAGAAGAAAATTCATCCCCATACGTTTCGGCATTCTTTCGCAACCCATCTGCTCGAAGGAGGTGCGGACCTGCGGGCGGTGCAGGTTATGCTGGGGCATGTGGATATTGCGACAACGCAGATTTACACCCATGTGTCGCGGGAACGGCTGAAAAGCATCCACAAGAAATATCATCCCCGCGGATGAAGCAGATGATTTTCCGGTCATAACGAATGATGGATTATAAAAACAGATACCGAAGGAAACAGAAATTATTTCCGGGCTTTTCCCTAAACGCAAAGAAGATTTTTGTCTTCGGAAGCATCCTTCTCGTTGTTGCCGCGTTTTCGGTTTATCTTGTCCGTGAGAGAAATTTGGGATTGTCTCAATCCGTGCTGAGATTGAAGAATATGTTTGCCTTCACTTTTATGGGGGCGCCGCCGCAGTTCTATTACCTTAACATCGAGAAAAACGGGGAAGAATTGCGGATCAGGAAGGGGGATGTTTTTGAGGTATCCTACCGGGATGAATTTGTGATCAAGGATGTTGCAACGGATGTGCTGTCCGGCCGGGATATTTCCGTCGATATGGAGGGGAACGACGGTCAAAACGATTTTCGCCGGCTCATCAAAGGCATTGATATTGTCGACGGGATCATGACGTCGGCATCCGGCGGCTTTGCGGGAGAGCAGGTTTACTCCTTCAATATCCATGTGGCTTACCGTGGACGGCCGGTTGCCGCCGTTCCCATGAAAGTCGGCATTACTGCCCAGGATTGGTTAAGGTATGCCAAGGGGAGCGAAAAGCTGAATATGCGCATCGAATATCTCAAACGCGCGATCTCCCTGAATCAGGAAGATCTGAATGTCCGGAAGATGCTGGCGGCGGTTTATGTCCGTTCCGGAAGACTCGATGAAGCCATTGCCCAATATCGGAATATTCTCTCGCGGAAACCGGATGATGTAACGGCGGCCGCGGAACTTGTGAAATGTCACCTGGAAAAAAAGGAATATGATAAAGCCGTTGCCGCCGGTTTAAAATTAATCCGGATGACCCCCAGGGATTACGCCGCCCATGCCAATGTGGCATTTGCCTACAGTCAGTCCGGACGTTTGGACAGGGCCATCGCCCATTATCAGGAGGCCCTCAGGCTTGAGCCGGGTAATACGGCGGTGCGGCTTAAACTGGCGGAGACCTATGAAAAGGCAAAGCGCCCCGATGCGGCCCTCAAGGAGTATCAGGTCATCGTCAAAAAGACGCCTCACGATGACAGTGCCTTGATCGCCCTGGCCGACGCCAGCCTGAAGAATGCAAGATATGACGACGCCGTCCGCTGGTACAGGGAAATCATCAAAAAACAGCCCAAAAGCGCATCGGCCCATGCAAATCTCGGTCTGGCCTATGGTGGAAAAGGATTGACCAGAGAGGAAATAGAAAGCTACCGGAAATCACTGTCCTTAAACCCGAAGGATCCCGTGGTGCATTATAATCTGGCCGTCGCTTATGAAAAACTCAAACGGACGAATGAGGCGGTGGACCACTATGGACAGGTCCTGAAATTAAGGCCCCATGACGCCGATGCCCTGGAGCGGTTAGCCCATATCCATCTGCAAAACAAGCAATACGCCCAGGCCGTTGTCCATTATGAGAAGGCGTTGAAGACATCGCCGCGGAAAGCAGCGGTTTATGCAAACCTCGGGTTTGCCTACGGTGAATTGAAAAAGGTCGCCCTGTCCGTGGCGAGCTACGAGAAGGCGGTCAGATACGGTCTTAAAAACCCGGAAATTTATCAGGACCTTGCGGAGGGTTATCACAAACTCGGCAGGACGAAGGATGCGATTTTACTGTACGAAAAGCTGGCCGCCGCAAAACCGACGATGGCGGTTTATGGAAATCTGGTGGATTATTACCTGAAGGCCCGGCAATTCGATGCCGCGATCAATATCTACCAAAAAATGATCAAAATGGAGCCCCGGAAGGGGGCCCTTTACGCGGGCCTTGCCGATGTGCATACCCTGAAAGGGGAGACGGATAAAGCCATAGAATATTATCGAATGTCGTTGCGTTTTGATGCCGACGATTCATATGTTCATCTTCATCTGGGAGAGGCGTACGAAAAAAAAGGGATGTTCAACGACGCCCTGACGGCATATACCAATGCCTATGAACTGAATCCCGAATTGCTCAAGGCCGCAAAAAAGATTCCCCAGATGAAAATTAAGCTCCTTCAACAAAAACATGAGAATTGAGAGGAAAGCAGGGCGGATCAGGCCATTACCGCATAGAGGTGAAAACATGAAAAAAATAATGTTAAATGATTTTGTCATCGGCGGCGGGGCGCCCTTTGTCCTTATTGCGGGGCCCTGCGTGATTGAAGATGAGGAAAAGACGCGGGGTATCGCCCGGTTCTTGAAGAAACTCACAACGGAGCTGTCAATCCCTTTTATTTTCAAGGCATCCTACGACAAGGCGAACCGCATGTCCATCGATTCATACCGGGGGCCCGGCATGGAAGAGGGCCTGCGCATCCTGGCGGAAATCAAAGAAGACTTTCAGATTCCGGTCCTTTCCGATGCGCACCGTTTTGAGGAAATTGCACAGGCTGCGGAGATACTTGATATTGTTCAGGTCCCGGCATTTTTATGCCGGCAGACGGATTTTGTCGTCGAAATTGCCCGCAAGGCGAAGATCATCAATATCAAGAAAGGCCAGTTTCTGGCGCCCTGGGATGTGGCCAATATATTGAAAAAGGTTGCATCGGCTCATAACGAAAACGTCATCATTACGGAAAGGGGGACAAGCTTCGGGTATAATAACCTGGTTGCCGACTTCCGCTGCCTGCCTGTTATGGCGGCCATGGGCTGCCCGGTTGTCTTTGACGCGACCCATGCCGTCCAGCTGCCGGGCGGCCAAGGCGCGTCGTCGGGCGGTCAGAGGGATATGGTGCCCTATCTTTCCCGTGCTGCCGTCGCTGTGGGCATAGACGGCCTGTTTCTGGAAGTGCATCCCGATCCGGAGTGCGCGTTATGCGACGGTCCGAACTCGCTGTATCTGGATTCGCTTTATGACCTGTTAAAGATGCTAAAAAAAATTGATCACATCGTGAAGGCGCCATAGAAGGGCCTGAATTCAAGCGTAAGGCGGGGAAAATTTATGGATATGCCATTCGGTGAAGAGCTGCTGGAAAACATTCGATCTTTGAAACTGCTCATCCTTGATGTGGACGGCGTTTTAACGGACGGCAAGGTCATCATGGACGATGCGGGCCGGGAGAGCAAGCACTTTGACGTCCGGGACGGACACGGGCTCAAGATGCTGATGCGCACCGGCGTGGATGTCGTTTTTCTTACGGGCAGGAAATCGGCCGTGGTGGAGCATCGGGCCCGCGATTTAGGCATCGGCGAGGTTCATCAGGGCGTGTGGAACAAACTTGAAAGGTATGAGGAGATCGTCAAAAAGAGAAATCTTTCCGCCCGTGAGGTGGCTTATATCGGCGATGATGTTGTCGACGTCCCCTCTATGAGACGCGTCGGATTTTCCGTTGCCGTTGCCGATGCCGTGGAAGAGGTAAAAAAAATTGCCGATTATACCACCCGGGAAAAAGGCGGCAGCGGCGCCGTCCGTGAAGTCTGCGACATGATCATGAAGCTGCAGGGAAAATGGGAAGAGGTGGCGTCAAAATATGAGCTGGTTTGAAAAGGCGTCGAAGTCGCCAATATATGATAGTGTTTGCCGTGACGCTTGATCTTTTCACGAATCAAAGATATAAAATAATCAAGAGGAGCCCTTTTGATAAAGAGGCAGTTAACCGTTCCCGCAGATTTGCGTGACGGCTATGGGCTGAAAAATGCTGACCCATGAAATTACGGAATAAGACAAAGATCATTATCGGGCTTATGGCAGCGGCGGTTATTGCGGGTCTCGGCATATTGAGCTTTGAGAAGCAGAAAACGCCCGAAAAACTGCTGAAGATTTTGCCGGACAGGGTCGATCTCCAGATTCAGGATGTGCGTTACACCGATGTAACCGAATCGGGTGTCAAGTGGGAGGTAACGGCGGATACGGCAAGGTATATCAAGAAGGACAATGCGACGTTTTTTGAAAAAGTCCGTGTGAAATTTATTACGCAGGACGGCAAGACATTCTTACTGACAGGCGATAAGGGCCATGTGAAGACGGATACCAAGGATATGAAAATATCCGGGAATGTAAAGATCATCTCCGAAAGCGGCGATCGTTTCGCGACGGATTATCTGGATTATTCCCATGGTGATCAAGTCTTCCATACGAAAGCGCCTGTCATGATGGAAACAGGGCGGATGAAAATCGGAGGCAGGGGGATGACCCTGTCCCTTGCGGATGAAAAAATATCCCTGCTGTCAGGCGTGAAGGCGCAGATCAGATAAATTGGAGAAACCGTTGTCTGTGATGAAAATAAAAATCATTCCCCTTATCTTTTTGCTCATGGCGTTTGCGGTTTTGCCGGGCCGTCTGTGCGCAAAGGAGTTGATGGGGAAGCCGCATGCGGCAACGGGGAGGAATTTGCCGATCGACGTTGTTGCCGACCGGCTGGACGCGTATCATGACGAAAGGCGCGTTGTTTTTTCGGGAGATGCCGTGGCGCGCCAGGGCGACAAGACCATCCAGGCGGACAGTATTATCGTTTACTATAAAAAAAATCAGGGCTCATCCGATCAAATCGGCTCGAAAAAACTGGAAAAGACGGGCGATCTGGATAAGATCGAAGCCAGGGGGCATGTTGCCGTTATCCAGGGCGATAGAACCGTGACGGGCGACAATGCCCTTTTTTACAATGATGCGCAAAAGATCACCATGACGGGAAACGCCGTCATGCGCGAGGGGAGCAATGTTGTTCGGGGCGATACCATTGTCGTGTTTCTGAACGAGAACAGGGGTATTGTTGAAAGCGCCGAAAACAAACGGGTGACGGCGACCATCTATCCGAAAAATGAAGAGGAGAAAGGGAAGCCGTAAACGGGAAGGGCGGAAATTTTCATCTCCTGCCCGTTGACGTCGGCTTGAGGTCGCCTATGGGGCAGTTGTCGGCAAAAGGACTGATAAAATTTTACGGCGGCAGGAAAGTCGTCGATGAGATCGACATTGAAACGAATCCGGGCGAGGTGGTCGGTCTTTTGGGGCCCAACGGCGCGGGAAAAACGACGACTTTTTACATGATCGTCGGTTTGGTCCGACCCGACGGGGGGAGCATCTTTTTAGACGGCGAAGACATCGGCAGATGTCCCATGTATGTCAGGGCAAGGAAGGGATTGAACTATTTGCCTCAGGAGCCGTCCATATTCAGAAAACTGACGGTTGAGGAAAATATCACGGCGATCCTCGAGGCCATCGAGCCGGATCGCAACGTAAGAAAAAAGCGTTTGCAGGATTTGCTTGCGGAGCTCGACATTTCGCACCTTGCCGGAAGCATGGCCTATTCCCTGTCGGGCGGAGAGAGACGGCGGGTCGAGATCACCCGGTCCCTGGTGACGTCGCCCAAATATATCCTGCTCGATGAGCCTTTTGCAGGGATCGATCCCCTGGCCATTGCCGACATTCAGAAGATTATCGCCAAACTCAAGGCAAAAGGGATCGGCGTCATTATTTCGGATCACAATGTGAGGGAAACGCTTTCTACGTGCGACAGGGCGTATATCATTCATGAAGGGTCCATCCTGGTCGAAGGGAGTCCGGAAGACATCGCGAACTGCGAAATAGCGCGAAAGATTTATTTTGGTGAGAATTTCAACTTTTAAACGAAGGGAATGCAGAAGGGCGATCCGGCAGATACGGCAATCTGCGAAGGGAAAGATAGTTATCAATCATTGATGAAGCGGAGACTATGGCACTGGAATTAAAACAGAATTTAAGACTTTCCCAGCAGTTGATCATGACGCCGCAACTGCAGCAGGCGATCAAGCTTCTCCAGCTTTCGAGGCTTGAGATGATTGATACGATCAACCAGGAATTGCAGGAAAATCCTCTGTTGGAAGAGGCGACGTCCGAAGACGAGCAGGAAAGAATCATTGAACCCGACATGGACGATAAGCCGTCCATGGATATGGAAGAAGTGAAGGTTGTTGACCGTACGGAAGAAGTGACGGGCGAGGGCGACGGCAGAGAGGATTTTGACTGGGACAACTACCTTGAAGACTACAGTACATCCGCTTCGAGTTATAGTAAAATGCAAAACGGCGAGGCGCCGACGTGGGATAATGTTTTGACGGCGACGGCCACCCTGACGGACCATCTGATGTGGCAGCTCAAACTTTCCCGTCTGAACGATCTTGAAATGAAGCTCGGCGAGCAGATCATCGGCAATCTCGATGAGGGCGGTTATTTAATGGCGACCCTCAAAGAAATTGCCGATCAGGAGGGCGTCGCCGAAGATACGGTCGAAGACGTCCTGGCAAAGGTTCAGGAGTTCGATCCTGCCGGTGTTGCCGCCAGGGACTTGAAAGAATGCCTTCTGCTCCAGGCGAAGCACCTCGGCATGTTGAATCCCCTCGTGGAGGCCATCATCAAGGAACATCTCAAAGATCTCGAAGTAAAAAACTATCATCACATCGCCAAAACGCTTAAAATACCCATTGCCGATGTGTTGCATGCGGTCATGCTGATCGGCCGCATGGATCCGAAGCCGGGAGAAGTCTATAATGAGGAGCGGATCCAGGCCATTATTCCGGATGTCTTTGTTTTCAAATCGGGGGATGACTATAAAATCGTTCTTAACGATGAGAACCTCCCGCAACTGAGAATCAGTAATTTTTACCGTGAAATTATGGGAAACGTGAAGGGTAATCCCCATGCGGAAAGCAGTAAAAAGTATATCAAAGAACGGGTTCAGTCGGCCTCCTGGTTTATCAAGAGCATCCAGCAAAGGCAGCGAACCATTTACAATGTTTCGGAAAGCATCGTGAAATATCAAAAGGAATTTTTTGACCGCGGGATCGGCTACTTGAAGCCGCTTGTTTTAAGGGATATCGCCGATGATGTAGAAATGCACGAATCGACGATCAGCCGGGTGGTGACGAACAAATACATGCATACGCCGCGGGGGATTTTTGAACTGAAATATTTTTTCAGCAGCAGCATCCAAAGAACGAACGGCGATGCGATCGCATCGAAAAGCGTCAAGGAAGCGATAAAACGGATTATTGACGGCGAAGATCCCAAGAAGCCGTACAGCGACAATAAGATCGTCGTCCTCCTGGAGAAGGAGGGCATTTCCATTGCAAGGCGGACAATCGCCAAATACAGAGATATGCTCGGCATCCTGCCTACATCCAAGAGGAGGGAATTTTTTTAGGAAGTCAAAAAAAAACGATTGACAATCGTCATGGTTGTCATTATAGCAAAACGCTTTTCCGGTTCATTTTATCGGCGACGGCATGCGTTCGGTTTTATCCTTTTATCATGCGGCGGAAATGACAGGAGATAAGATGGTTAACGCAAGATACTGATACAGGAGGACGTAAAATGAAAGTTTCTGTGACCTTTAGGAATACGGATGGTGAAGAGTGGCAGAAGGAATATATCGAAGAGAGGCTCAAAAAACTTAAGAAATATATCGATAATCCCGTCGATGCGCGCGTGGTTCTGTCGGTGGAAAAATTCCGGAATGTCGCGGAAGTCAACATTATAGCCACGGGATTAAACGTCAACGGCAAGGAAGAGGATAAAGACATGCACCTGGCCATTGATAACGCTATTGAAAAGATCGAAAGACAGATCAAAAAGCATAAGGAAAAGATCAGAGGCCATAAAGCGAATAACAGCAGTCGTATGGATGATGCGGGATCGATGGATTCGTCAGGCGATGAGATGGAAGACCCTGTCTATGCGAAATTGGCGGAAACAAAAAAGATGGTCCTTGAGCCGATGTCGATTGATGATGCCGTCATGGAAATGGAATCATCAAAAAACCGGTTCATCATATACCGTGATTCGGCGACGGAAAATGTCAGTTTGATTTATCGCCGCGATGACGGAAAGTATTCGCTGATAGAGACAAATGGCTGATTGCCGGGGTTTTATTATGAATATTGCGGACATTTTACAGAAAGAATATATCATTGATGACCTGAGGGCAAAAAATAAAAGAGATGTCCTGGCTGAATTGTCGGCTCTTTTTTTAAAAGCCCATAGAAACCTTGATCATGAAGCGATGCTGAAGGCCCTGCTGGACAGAGAGAAACTCGGCAGCACCTGTATCGGCGAAGGCATGGCCATTCCTCATGGGAAACTGGGCAATCTTGATCATCTGGTTGCGGCTTTCGGCCGAAGTGAAGAGGGGATTGAATTTAACGCCCTGGACGGGAAACCGGTTCATATTTTCTTCCTCCTCATCGCCCCGGAAAACAGTGCCGGTCAGCATCTCAAGGTGCTGGCAAAGATATCGCGCATGCTCAGGGACGGCGGCTTCAGGAAACAGCTTCTGGAGGCGAAATCCCGCGACGAGCTGTACGACGCCATCAGGCAAAAGGATGAGACATGCTGACGGCCATCGGTTTCTGATCTTGTCGTCCGTGTGATGGTGATGACGGTCAGGGACCTGATTGAAGAAGATGGGGGAAAGTTAGGCATCACCCGGATCTGCGCGGCGCCGTCGGGATTGATGACCGAATTGACCGGCGCACGGGTCCGGATCGCAACGGGGGTGCGCGGTTTGTCCCAGAGCCCAGCCGCACGGGTTCCTTTGATCATCGCGAAATCCTGTCGGCGTCAATTGAAAACGTCATTGCATGTAAATGGTCATGTCATTTTTCAAACTTTAAAAACGGCCGGCATTCCTTTTTTGGCCCTGGCCGAAATGCGGGCAATGCCCCATGATCTTGCCCGTTTTGCCATAAGATACAACATACCCATATTCGGCTCCATATACGATGAGCACCTTCTTGCCAGCCGCATCCTGGGTCTTCTCCGGGAGAAGATCGACCACATTGCGACCCTGTGCGGCACCCTTGTCGATTGTGCGGGTGTCGGCGTTCTTATGAGCGGTGATAGCGATGTCGGCAAAACACGGTGCGCCGTTCGGCTGGTGGAACGGGGGCATTGCTTTGTTGCCGACGATTGCGTGGAAATTGAAAAAAAACAGGACAATCGTCTTTACGGGCGACCCCATCCCCTGACCGCCGGCCTGCTGGAATTAAAGCCCGTGGGCATTGTAAAGGCTTCGGATGTGTTCGGGGCTTTGTCCGTCTGTCCGGAAACGGTTGTGGACATGAATGTGGAGTTCGCAAGCGACGCGGGCAACGAAGAAGATGACGGCGCCATGCCCTTTGGGGACAGGAAAATCATCATGGGCGTTGAACTGCCGTTCATCCGCCTTTCGGGACTCCATGATGTCGGCCGTATGGCCGATGCCGTCGGGTATTTTGCCGGTGAATACGCAAAGAAAGGGCGGGAATCATGAAAGAACTTAAAGTTGTGATTATCACGGGCCTTTCCGGTTCGGGGAAAAGTACGGCCCTGAAGGCCCTTGAGGACGTCGGTTTTTTTTGCGTCGACAATATGCCCGTCGTTTTGCTGCCGAAATTTCTCGATATTCAGTCCGACCCCGCAAAAGGCATATCGAATATTGCCATGGTCATGGACCTGAGAGAAAAGAGCTTTCTGGAAAAGTATGCCAGGATTTTCTCCAATCTTAAGGAAAAAGGATATGACATCGAAATATTGTATGTCGATTCCAGCGAGGAGGTTCTGGTGCGCCGGTTCAGTGAAACGCGGCGACGCCACCCCCTTTCCGTCAACGGTCCGGTCATGGAGGGCATCAGGATTGAGCGGGAGCGATTGGCGCCCTTAAAAAAGATGGCCCATAAGATTATCGATACGACGTCCTATAATGTGCATCAACTCAAAAATGTCGTACAAACGTATTTTCTGGCTTCTTCCCAGACCAAAAAACTGGTGGTCAACGTTACGTCTTTCGGCTATCGGAACGGATTGCCTGTGGATGCCGATCTGGTTCTCGATGTCCGGTTTCTTCCCAATCCCCATTTTGTCCCGCACCTCAGGGCTTTCGACGGTCACAATCCGCAGGCCCGCAATTATGTTCTTCAATCGGAAGAAAGCGCCGTTTTTCTGAACAAGTTGTTCGATCTTCTGGAATTTCTTATGCCTCTTTACGAAAAAGAAGGGAAAACAAACCTCAATATCGCCGTCGGCTGTACGGCGGGAAAGCATCGGTCAGTGGTTGTGGCGAATTGCCTCGTCGGGCATTTTGCCGATAAAGGATATATTGTCAACATCAATCACCGGGATATCAGTAAAAGCTGATTTAAAAAGGAGGAGAAAATGATTGTCGATACGCATTACCATTACATCATCAATATGAGTGAAAAAGCGGCCCGGTCGAACCTGCCGCTGATGATGCGCATAGCAAATAAAATGGGGGTGTCCCAACCGGACCCGGAGGAATTAGTGAAGCGGGCGATGGAGACGTGGGGCGCCGGGACCGGCGAGAAGCTGATCGAAAGAATGGATGCCGGGGGCATTGACGTGACCGTGGCCCTTTCCACAGACGAATATCCCAATCCCATATATACGACGGAAAGTCTTAAGCGGTCGAACAAGACGTTAAGCGAGGCGGCCGGGAAATTTCCCCGGCGAATCATCCCTCTGGCAGCCCTCGATCCGAGACGGCCCGATGCGGTGGAACTGGCCAGGCTGTATCTGGACGATTACGGGATGCGAGGGATCAAATATCACCCCGACAACGGTTTTGATCCGTCGGGGTCCGAATCCTACAGAGTGCTTGAAGTGCTGGCCAAACACAAAGGGATTCTTCTGACCCATACCTCGCCTCTGAATCCTCCGTCGCGGGGCAAGTATGCCGAGCCCATGCTGCTTGCCGACATTGGTTGCGATTTTCCTGAGATTACGGTCATCGCGGCGCATATGGGAGGTACCATCAACTGGCGTCCCTGGGCCGCTCTGGCATCCGTGCAACCGTCTTTATACGGCGATCTGGCCATGTGGGATATTTTTGCTTATAACCGCTTTGACCTGTTTTGCCGTGAACTGCGAACACTGATGGATCTTGTCGGTCCCGAGAAGGTTCTTTTTGGCTCTGATGCACCGATTGATATGATCGTCACACCGATCGAACACTGGGTCCAAACGATCAAAAACCTGCCTTCGAAGGCGCCTGAAGGCGTCCATTTCACGAAGGATGAAGTGGATATGATTCTGGGCGGGAACGCTGCAAAGATATTGGGTCTCTAGGGGTTTTTTGGGCAATTTACCTTTCGGTCCTGATGCAATTTACTTTCCCAAAACGGCTTCCAGCGTTTCGCCGATGCCGGCGGGGTCTTTTACCACGGTAATGCCCGCCTCTTCAAGGACGCGCATCTTCGAAGCCGCATCTCCGACGCCCCGCGACACAATGGCGCCCGCGTGGCCCATGCGTCTGCCCGGCGGCGCCGTAACGCCGGCGATGAAGGCAACCAGGGGTTTTTTCATATGATCCCGGTGATAGGCCGCCGCGTCTTCTTCAGCGCTGCCGCCGATTTCGCCGATCATAACGACAGCGTCCGTGTTTTTGTCGTTTTCAAACATGGGGAGCAAATCAAGATATTTTAACCCGACGATGGGATCGCCGCCGATGCCGATACAGGTGGACTGGCCGATGTCCCTTTTGGTGAGCTGATCGACGACCTCATAGGTCAGGGTGCCGCTTCGGGAGATCACGCCGATACGGCCTTCTTTATGGATATAACCCGCCATGACGCCGATCTTGCATTTGCCGGGGCTGATAATCCCTGCCGTATTCGGGCCGATGAGCAGGGTCTTTTTCTCTTTCATGTATTGGCGGACCGTAATCATGTCAAGAGTGGGAATGCCTTCGGTGAGGCAGACCACCAGTGAAACGCCCGCTTCCGTCGCTTCCATAATGGCGTCGGCGGCAAAGGATGGGGGTACGAAGATGGCTGCGGCGTTGGCATCGGCGTCCCGGACGGCATCCCGCACGGCGTTGAATACGGGAATGCCGTCGAACTTCTGGCCCCCCTTGCCCGGCGTCACCCCGGCGACGACTCTGGTTCCGTATTCGATCATCTTTTTCGTGTGAAACGTTCCTTCCTGACCGGTTATACCCTGAACGACCAATCTCGTATTTTTATCGACAATGATGCTCATGTGCGCCCAAACCCCTCTCCTATGGTCTGATCAAGGCGGATATTATTTCCGCTGCGTCTTTAAGACTTTCCGCCACATCGAAATAAAGACCGGAGGCCGCCAGGATACGGCGTCCTTCCTCTACGTTTGTTCCCTCGAGCCTGATCACCAGAGGGATATTGATTTTCAGTTCGCGAGCCGCGTCCACCACACCTCTGGCAAGGGTATCGCATCGCAGAATGCCGCCAAAAATATTGATGAAAACCAGTTTGACGGATTCATCGGACAGGATGATCTTCAATCCTTCCTTGACCATGGCGGCGGTGGCGCCGCCGCCGACGTCGAGGAAATTTGCCGGCTCGGCGCCGACGTGTTTGATGAGATCCATGGTGGCCATGGCGAGGCCGGCGCCGTTGACCATGCACCCGACATTGCCGTTGAGTTTGATATAATTGAGATGATGCCGGGTCGCCTCGACTTCGAGGGGATTCTCCTGCTGATCGTCCCTCAAGTCGCTCAGTTCCGGATGCCGGTACAGGGCGTTGTCGTCAAAGTTCAGTTTTGCGTCCAGGGCAACCATTCTCCCGTCTTTTGCGACAATCAGAGGGTTGATTTCGGCAAGGGAACAGTCCTTGTCCATGAAAAGGTTATACAGGTTGGTGATGATCCCGCCCATTTCCCTGGCAAGCTTGTGGTCCAGACGGGTTTGGTAGAAGATCCGGTTGACCTGGAACGGTCTTAAGCCGATGGCCGGGTCGATTAACTCCATCCAAATCTTTTCGGGAGTTTCCGCGGCGACTTTCTCAATTTCCATGCCGCCTTCGGTGCTGACAAGGATGTTGACGCAGGCGCTGACCCGGTCGATGGCAAAACCCACATAGAGCTCTTTTGCCACATCGATGGCTTCCTCGATCAGGACATGATTGACAGGGATGCCCTTGCTGCCGGTCTGTTCCGTTACCAGACGCTTGCCGATCAGCGTTTCAGCGGCCTTGTTTGCTTCCTCGGCGCTGTCGGCGATGCGGATGCCTCCCGCCTTACCCCTGCCGCCGGCATGGATTTGGGCCTTGACGATGAGCCGTATGTGCCCGAGGCCGGCTACGGCCTGGCGGACTTCGGCGGCGGAGCGGATGGTAATTCCCTTCGGTATGGGGATGCCATATTCATGAAAAAGCTGTTTTGCCTGATATTCATGGATTTTCATCTATAAACTTCCTTCAATCGGGTATTTGCGGCGCCTGATTCCGTTTCCGGCCCCTAGGAATTCACAAAGTAGTCGTCGACCAGGCTGTTCCGGGCGACGCCGGTTTTTACGGCGGCTCTAGCGACAGCGTGCGTGACCGCCCGATGCACATCCTGATCCAGGATGTAAGGCATCAACTCGTTTTCCGGCGTATATTCGGCAATAGCCAGTGCCGCAGCGACGAGCATGTCGTTATTGATCCGGGAGGCGCCGGCGTCAAACGTTCCCTTCCAGATGCCCGGGAAGCAAAGGAGATTATTGACGGACCGGCCGTCCGTCGCAAGGGCTGCGCCGTGTTTTATGGCTACGTCGGGGTCAATTTCCGGTTCCGGATTGGTAAGGGCGAAGATCATCTGTCCTTTGCGAACCGTTTTGGGGTCGATCAGTCCCTTCACGCCGCTGCAGCCCACAACGATGTCGGCTTTTTGCATGATCTCCGTCAAGGTTGAGGGGATGCCGCCGCGCGCCTCGTGGCGTTTGAGACTGGCTTCACTGCGCGCCGTGCCCAGGACGGGGTTGCCCGTGAATTTGAAGAGCGTTTCGGCAATGACGAGGCCCGACGCACCCAGCCCGATCTGGCCGATTTTTGCCGTTTTGATGTCGCGGCCCGTGTTTTTACAGGCTGTGATAATTGCGGCCAGTGTGACCACCGCGGTGCCCTGCTGATCGTCGTGCATGACGGGGATTGCGAGTTCGTCGCGGAGGCGGGCATAAATGTCGAAACAGCGCGGCGAGGCGATATCTTCAAGCTGGATGCCGCCGAAAGTCGGGGCGATATTCCTGACCGTCGCGATGGTGGCTTCCGTGTCGTTGGTATCCAGCAGGATGGGGATGCCGCCCAAACCGACCAGTTGGTGAAGGAGCGCCGCCTTGCCTTCCATGACGGGCATGGCGGCGGCGGGACCGATATTGCCCAGTCCGAGGACGCGGGAACCGTCGGTGACAATGGCAACGAAACGGGAGATGGACGTATAGATGTTTTTCAGTGAGGGGTCTTTCGCTATTCTGAGGCATACCTCTGCGACGCCGGGGGTATATATCTTGCGCAGAATATTGGTCGATTTCACCTCGAAGGTATTCACCATTTTGATCTTTCCGCCCCGGTGGAGTTGCAGGACCTCGTCGATGACGTCGAGGAGGGTGACCCCTTCAATGGCCTTAACGGCGTTCACAACGTTATTCAGATGTTCGTCGTCATCGACAAAAATATCCAGGTCCCGGATGATGAACGTGTGGCCCAGTCTTACGGTTCTGATGGTTCCGATATTGCCGCCGGCTTTTCCGATGGTGGTTGTGAGGTTGCCCAAAACGCCGGGACGGTTGATGTCCTTGCAGCGCAAGGTCCGCATGAGTTGATATTTTGGTTCCATAGGCCCTCCTTTTTTGAAACAGGGAAAAGTTCTATAATAACTGCACGGTAAAGTCCAGAAATCTGTTTTGTCGGATGAAAATTTCTTTCATTTATAAGGTCCGGCTGTAAAGGCGCTGAAATTCTTCCGTCAACCTGTCCCGGAAAGCCGGATGGGCGCAGCGGGTGAGGGCCTTGGCGCGTTCGGGGACGGACTTGCCCCGCAGGTCGGCAATGCCGTATTCCGTGACGGCGAAGTGAATGTCGCTCCTTGTCGTTGTGACAACAGCGCCTTCATCAAGGGTGGCGCAGATGCGGGAGATCTTTCCGCCGTCGGCTGTGGAATGAAAGGCCAGGATGGAACGACCGCCTTTGGACCAGGCGGCGCCGCGAATAAAGTCCGCCTGTCCGCCCGTACCGCTGTATTGTTTGTGCCCGATGGATTCGGAGGCCGCCTGGCCTGTCAGATCGACTTGCAGAGTGGAGTTGATCGACACCATGTTGTCATTTTGGGCGATGATCGACGGATTGTTCGTGTAATCAACAGGATGCATCTGCACCAGGGGATTGTTATGGACGAAGCGATAGAGTTTCTCCGTTCCCATGAAAAACGTTGCCACCATCTTTCCTGTGTGCAGATTCTTTTTTGCACAGGTGACGACGCCCGCCTCGACCAGTTCCGCCACGCCGTCGGAGAACATCTCCGTATGGATGCCGAGGTCTTTTTTATTCTTTAAAAAACCGACAATGGCGTCGGGGACGGCGCCGATGCCCAATTGGAGGCAATCGCCGTCTTTGATGAGTTCGGCGCAATAAGCGCCGATTCTCTCGTCTGTTTGTGTGATTTTTGGCGGTAGCAGAATGATGGGTTTTGCTTCTGTTTCGACGATGCAGTCGATCTGCGAGACATGGATGAATGAATCGCCCAGTGTTCGCGGCATATGCGGCGTGACCTCCGCAATGACCAGGCGGGCGCTTTCTGCTGCCGGCTTGGTGTAGTCTACGGATATTCCAAAGGAGCAATAGCCGTGTTCATCGGGGGGCGACACCATGCAGAGCATGACATCCACAGGCAGTATGCCTTCTTTGAAGAGGCTGGGGAGCCGGCTGAAATGGGAGACCGTAAAGATGGCCCGCCCCTCATGGATAGCGCGACGCGTCGTTGGACCGGCGAAAAGGGAATTATGCAGGAAATGTCCGTCCATTTCAGGCATACAGTATGCCGAACTTCCCATGGATACCATATGGACAATTTCCACATTATTGCAGGAATCGGGATTCTTGACCAGGGCCGTGAGCAGTGTTTCGGGTGAACCGCATGCATGACCAACGACAACCCGGTCTCCGTTCTTGATGCAGTCAACTGATTCTTCAGCCGAAACGATCCTGCTCTTATAGATTTCCCGCCAATTGTTCATGCTTTTGACCTCGGCTTGATATCATTTATCGTATAGCTGTCTCTGACACAAAACTCAATAGTTTTAAAAGATATTAGTATAAATGGCCGGCGATCTGGGAAAAAACTTTGACATCGCTTTACGAATCATTTATAAATTTTTATCATTATGCGGTAAACAAAAAATACCAATCGAAATTAGGAGGAGCAAATGTTAAAAACGAGACTTACCGAAATGTTAGGAATTAAACATCCCATTATTCAGGCCGGCATGGGGCCGTTCAGCAACAATAACCTCTGCGTTGCCGCAGCCAATGCGGGAGTGCTCGGACTGCTTTCCACCAGCGGTCTTTTCAACAAAAACGACCAACCCTGGGTCTATAACTCCTTTTGCGACACCGGCGAGGCAAACCGTGACGACGATATGGCTACGGTACTGGAAACGGTCCTGAAGCGCACCCACCGTTTGGTCAAAGATAAGGGCGGTGTTTTTGGCCCAAACGTTATGGTATCCGCGGAGCTAAAAGACAAGGCGAATGTCATGATCGAAACGGCCATCAAGGCGCGGGAAGAAAATCCTGAGATGAAAAATACCCTCAAGGTAATGTATACTTCTGCCGGTGATCCAATGGGTTGGGGAGAAAAGATCAAAAAGGCAGGCTTCACATGGATCCATATCGTTCCATCGGTGAGAGCCGCTCAGCGCTGCAAAAAGGCGGGTGTTGACGTGATTGTCGCATCAGGTCATGAAGGAGGTTTTCATACGCACTGGGAGCCGCTTCACTCTATGGTGCTTTTTCCTGCTGTGGCCGAGGCTGTAGCCGATGAAAATACCCTTGTCGTCGGCGGAGGCGGAATCTCCGATGGCAAGACCCTTGCAGCGTCTCTGGCTTTGGGCTGCGACGGAGTGCTGATGGGGACCCGCTTTCTCGCAACACAGGAGAGCGATTTTCCCCCGCTTTGGAAGCAATCTGTTTTGGATGCCGCAGACCGTGGCACGCTGGTAGCCCGTGGTTATGTGGGCCCGGCACGGTGGCTGAGAAACGCTCGAAGTGAGGAGCATGCGAGGAACACCCTCCAAAAATCACCTGGGGTTTTTCTCGGGACGCCTGATAGCTATACTGCCATGGAAGGTGGCATGTCGTTGATTGATTACGAGAACGAGTCAATCAAGGCTGCTTATGAGGGTAATAAGGAAAAGGCCATGATGGCCGCAGGCGAGGTGGCACAGCGGATCAGCAACATGCCGAAGGTCGATGACCTAGTCAATGAGATCATGAAAGAGGCCATGGCTGTTTTGAAATCCGTGCAGAAGTTTGTTGTTGAATAGAAAGGTCCAAGGTACAAGGATCAAGGTAGAAATCTGGAGGGACAGGTTAAACCACCTGTCCCTTTTTATTAATTGACAACTATAGAAACTTTAGCCTATGTTTCGCCAGCAAAAATAAAAATAAACAGTTGAGGACGTTAGTACATGAAATACATAATGACTAAGCTTGCCCACGGATATACAAACCGGCTCCTTTGTGTCGATTTGGGTACGGAAACGATTTCCACACCCAAACTCGATCCGGAAATCCGCGATTTCTTCATCGGCGGACGGGGGCTCGGCCTTTATCTCCTGCATCAAAGAATCACCGCCCGGACGAAGCCTGCGGACCCGGAAAATGCCTTGATCTTGTCGCCGGGTCCCCTTGGCGGCGTCCCGCAATTTCCTGGGACGAGCAAATGCATGGCTGTCGCACTATCCCCTATTACAGGCATTCCGGGCTTGTCCAATTTCGGGGGCCATTTCGGCGCCTATCTCAAATACGCCGGATTTGACGCCCTCGAAATAACGGGAAAATCTCAAAAGGACTGCATCATCGTCATCAATGCCTTTCGGGGAGACATCACGATTGAAGAAACCCCGGCCGTCGATTACGTCTTTGATCTGGAGAACGCCCTGGTTGCGCGGTTTACGCAGGAAGGCTATGAAAAGAAAAACATCGTCTTTGTTACAACGGGCGTCGGCGCCGGCCATACGGTTTACGGCTGCATCAACAGCCATTATTACGATCCCACAAAGTCCATGGACGAAACCAAGGGTCTCTATCGGGTCAAACAGGCCGGCCGGACGGGTCTCGGAACCGTGATGATGGATAAGCGCTGCCGGGCCGTCGTCATCATTGCCGAATTCCCGAAGGGTGAAAATCCTTACGGCGCCGCCGATTGGGATAAGGTCAAAAAGGCCGGGACGAAGCTCAGCAAAGTCGTCAGGGATGTCGATCCCGTTTCTCTTAAGATGCACAGCAAAGGGAGCGCAGGTCTCATCGATTTCATGAACAAGGAAGACTACCAGTCTTTGCCTGTGAACAATTATCAACTCGGCTCCGACCCCAGAGCCGAACGGATCAGCGGCAAATATTACGCCGATAAACTATTCGACCACCGGGGGATGGACGGATGTTTCCCCGGCTGCAACCTTCAGTGCACGAAGGGCGGCTGCGTCGTCTTGACCACAGGCCGGGATCAAAACCGCCGGGTCTGGGTGGACGGGCCTGAATATGAGACCGCCGCCGGTTTCGGCTCCAATCTCGGCATGTGGCATGCCGAGTTTATCATGGAGGCCAACTGGCATTGCGACAACTACGGCATCGACACCATCACCGTCGCCGTCATCATGGCCTTTCTCACGGAGTGCGTGCAAAGAGGCTATCTGACGAAAGAAGACTGCGGCGGTCTTGATCTGCAATGGGGCAACGAAGCGGCCGCCCTCGATCTGATCCATCAGATCGTAAAGCCTGAAACGGATCTGGCTAAGGTGGCGGGGAAAGGGATGTTGCCGCTCATGGACTGGATTGCCGAGCGATACGCCGCCCGGACGGGAAAAAATCCCCACGCAGAACTCCTTCGATTCGCCATGCAGACCAAGGGGCTGCCCTTTTCCCTTTACCGGACCCACCGGTCTTTGTCCATGCAGGGCTCTTACGCCGCCGCGAGCGACATCGGCGCCCATCACGCCGCTGCCTGGCTCATCAAGCTGGATTTGATCGGCGCATTTCCGACCTTTCAGGATAAGGCCAGGGCCCTGATTTCCTACCCCCGCGTCCGTCTGGGGAACGACAACCTCGGTCTGTGCAAGCTCCCCTGGGTCGATGTCTTCAATCCCGATTCGGAAAAAATGAGCCATACGGATATTTATATTAATCCCGCCTCCCAGGAGATTTACGCCGATTTCTATAACGGCATGATCGGGACGGACATGACCTGGCAGGACATATTCGCCCGGACGGACCGGGACATCAATCTTCAGCGGGTCATGAACGTCCTGGTTTTTGGAAAAGACACAGGCAGGCGGGACTGGATCCCCGACCGCGCCATCGGTCCTACGGACGATGTGCTTTATGATGCAGAAAAAGATTACAACGACGCGGAAGTCGCCAAGGCTCTGGAAAAATCCCTTGCGGATATTCAGACGGCGACAACGGCGGATAAAAGGAATGTTCTTATGGAAAGCCGGAAACGGCAATTGACCGAATTAATCCGGGCCTATTACGAGGAGCGGGGCTGGAGCGAGTCGGGCATACCCAAACTGGAGACGCTCAAACAAATCGGTCTTTGGGCTTTCTTGAAAGAGGAAACTAAAACCGCTATCGCCGCGTTGGCAGAGTAAGAGCAACGCCTTGTTGTCGACATTTTATCGAGACCTTTGAAAAACGCCCCTTTTGTCATGGAGAGTGTAGCGAAGCAATCTCGTAAGCATACGATAATGCAAGAGATTGTCACAGCGCTCCGGGCCTCGCAATGACACAAAACACAGAAATTCAAAGCTCTTTTATCGACAATTAATATCAGCTGGATATTGCCTCTGCGTACAAGGAGGGTGCCGGATACAATAAATGGAAATTCGGCGTCAACTCAGGAGCACATGATAAGGTGTGCTTGCTCCCAAAAACAATCAGCCGCTTTTATCTTGCCTCAGCCGGGACTTTCCAATATAATTCCGTCCATTAAATTGTGCCATAACATAATCTTAAGGAGGGGCAAAATGAAAAAGACATTATGGATCATGCTTTTGATTTTTCTCTGGACGGCAACGAATGCTTTGGCGGCGGGTTCGCCGGTCGGAAAGTGGAAAACGATTGATGATAAAACGAAAGAGGCGACGTCCATTGTTGAGGTCTATGAACAAGGCGGCATGATATTTGGCAAGATTACTGAACTTCTCAAGGAGAAAGACGGCGGAAAAGGCATGTTATGCGACAAATGCGCCGGCGCCGATTTAAATAAGCCGATTGTCGGCATGGTCATCATGAAAGGGCTCAAGGCGGACGGCGATGAATATAGCGGCGGAACGATTATGGATCCGGATAACGGGAAAGTCTACAAGTGTAAAATAGAAGTCGTCGAGGGCGGTGCACAGCTGAAAGTCCGGGGCTATATCGGTGTTTCTATTGCAGGTAGAAACCAGTTCTGGCATAAATTGCAGTAGAAGGAAGGGTCCGGGGATTCAAGGGTTCGGGGGTTTAAGCGTTTTGAGCTTAACCTGATGAACCCTTTTTTGTGCAGGGCGATTACGATGAGGACACGTCCTTTTCGTCGATTGCAGAGAGTTTCAGGGCTGAAATGCTCTACAGGATTGATCTGCGGCCGTTGTAGCGATCCGTGTCGTAGTATTTTTCCACATCGACCAGTTTTAATTTATTGATGATCTCTTTCATGGGTACGCTGGTGATCTCGCCCCTTGAAAGACTCACCATACGTCCGAAGTCGTCGTTGGTGATCATATCGACGGCGGAGATGCCGAACCACCGGGCCATGAGGCGGTCGTGGGCCGACGGCGTTCCGCCCCGCTGAAGATGGCTCAGGACGATGGATTTCGATTCGAAGCCCGTCCTTTTTTCGATTTCATTGGAGACATAACTCGCCACGCCGCCCAGCGTCACATGGCCGAAGTCGTCTATCTTGTTATCCTTTAGAATTTCATGATTTCCGGCGATTTTGGCCCCCTCTGAAACGACGATGATGGAATAATTGATCTCACGGCCTTTTCTTTCGCTCAGGAGGCTGCACACCTTATTCATATCGAAGGGATGTTCCGGGATGAGAATAATATAAGCGCCGCTCGCTTCGCCGCCGTGGAGCGCCAGCCAGCCGGCGTGACGCCCCATGGTTTCCACAACGAATATCCGGCTGTGGGAGCCGGCGGTTGTTCTCAGGCGGTCGATTTCCTCCGTGATCACATTGACCGCCGTATCGAAGCCCAGGGAATATTCCGTCCCTGTGAGGTCGTTGTCGATGGTTTTGGGGATGCCGACGGTCTTGACGCCCAGTTTGTGCAGTTTGTAAGCGACGCCCAAGGTGTCTTCCCCGCCGATGGCGACGACGACATCGATCCCCAGTTTTTTAATATTATCGATAAGCTTTTCAGATCGATCGTTCTTCGGGTTGAAGGGGTTTGTCCGGGATGTTCCCAGATTCGTGCCGCCGTATCGGTCCCAGGTCCGGACAATCTCTTCGTTGAGAGGGTTTAAGAATGTTTCACGGCTTTTAGCGTCGTCAGGATCGATGTCCACCAATCCCCGCCAACCCTCCTTAACGCCGACAACGTCGAAAGAGACAGACCGCTTCTCGACAATTTTCTGATCGAGAGCGCTTTTGGTCACCCATTTAATCACCCCGTTCAAACCGGGGCAGTCGCCTCCGCCGGTCAAGACAGCAATCCTCATCTTCATGATCTTTCCTTCGCTTTCATCAAAAAGAACGTCAGCTTAAAAAACTCCGTGTGTTTGTCTGAAGAAAATCATCGACATGGGGAACGACCATCATGTCGATGGCCTTTAACTTACTGCACGCCACGGCGCACTGGGCGCAGCCGATGCATCGCTTGTCGTCCCAGGCATAGGTGTTGTTCACGACATCGACGGTGATGGCGCCCATGGGACAGGCGAGGGCGCACTTGCCGCAATAATTGCATTTTGCATGATCCACTTTCGGTACAAAGTGGGGCGGTGCGAGCCGGGCGGGCATGTTGAATTCGCTGACCCGGCGCATCAGGTGGCAGCAGCATCCGCAGCATGAACAGGATGTGCCGCCGATTTTCGGATCCTGGCAATCCATCCAGGATACGAGACCGCTTGCCTCCGCCTCGGCTTTGATCTCGAGGGCTTCCTTCAGTTCGATGCGGCGGAGTCTTCCGGACCTGATAGACGCCTCGGCGAAAGGCCCCATGGCCATGCAGACCTCTTTAGGGCGGTCACAGCCCCTTCCGACGATTTCTTCCGTCATGCGGCACTGGCAGAGCGTGACGCCTATGGTCGAGTATCGGGAAAGGATCTCCGCCACTTTATCGGACGGATAGGCCATGGGATGGGCCTCGATGATCTGGCCAATGGGCAGATACTTGATGAATGGAGGCGCGGTGCTCAGGGGCTGTTCGACAACATAGCCCGTTTCATAGAGGGTTTCGAACAATTCGCAGAAGCGGCGATGCCAGTCCGTCAGACTGTCCATGGACGTGCGGGATAAAATGAATTCAAAAGCGCCCGGCAGAAGGGGGATGGACATATACATTTTTTCATCCCCCTTCCCGAAACTGATAATGATGCGTTTATCGTCGGCCAGTTTGTCGAGAAGCGGACGGACTTCCTCGACGGGCCGGTGCTCGGCGGCGGCGATGGATGCCGCCGTTTCTCTTTTTCCGCCTTTTAAATACCTCATGACAGAGGCTTCTTCCTCCGTAAACATATGCTGCATCAAAGCGATGGATTCGTCGCAGATGGGAATGCCCCCCGCCATTTTCCGGTCGGCATAAATTTCCGCCACCTCAAGATGCGCCTTGGCCACGGACGGATAATCGTCGACGGTCCTGACTTTCAATGTTTTTTTTCGGGGTTCTGCTGGTCCGATTACCCCACCTTGAATCTGAATCATGCGGTTCCCCGCTTTGTTGATTGTTGCCATTATTAACCCCTTTACCTGAATGTTTAGTCGTTGCCATGAGCCCGCGGGACGCCACGAGGCATGAAAAATGATTTAACGTACTAATTTTGTTGGTCTCGTAAAAAGTCGAATTCTGTCATTTCGAGGAGTCCCGCTGAAGCGGGACGACGAGAAATCTTTAATGATTTCAGGAT
>JAFGHS010000083.1 GCA_016930075.1 Deltaproteobacteria bacterium | reverse complement strand
ACGTAACCCCTTGAAATTTGGTGAGCCCTGTCGGGATCGAACCGACAACCTACTGATTAAGAGATGGGTGTTCTACCTTATAACTATCTATTTACATTCACTTATTGACGCGCTATCGTCTGCTTATGTCAGAGACTGTTTGTTAGCCAACGGACTTCTAATCCGTTGGTCTGTTGTTCAAATTTAAAGTGAGGTTAGCCATGCAAACATCGTATTTTTCAAAATCAGCGACATTGCCTAACGCCGTGGCAATCAGCCAGGGCGTGCCTAAGTGGTTCAAGGGCAAAACGTACAAAGCCCTTGCTCCCTCCTGGGCTCTCATCAGCATCAAGGACGAAGTAATTTATACTCGAGAGTATCACCTGCAGGTGCTTTCAAAGCTGGACCCTAAGAAGGTGTTTTCCGACCTGGGGGAGGATGCTGTTTTGCTTTGCTGGGAAGCGCCGGACAAGTTCTGCCATAGGAGGCTTGTCGCGAAGTGGCTTGAAGAGAATCTCAACATCACGGTGCCGGAGCTTTGAGATATGTTTGTCGGTTCGATCAACTCGAAAATCAAGAATCTGATTTATTCGGAAAATGAGATATTCCAGGGTCAAAAGGTTTGTGTCGGATGTTCCGGCAACTTCACGGTCGAACAAATCCTCAGCGGCCTTGACTGTGAGATATGGTCAAACGACATTTCCCTTTATTCGTCCTTGATCGGCAATCACCTTGCCGGAAAACCGATGAGAGCGGAGATAAGGGAGCCCCGTTATTTCTGGCTCAATCCCTACATGGAAAAGGGAGGCGTTGACCGGATCGCCGCGGTTTCGCTCCTGTTTGAAATGCTGAAGCATGAGAAGCGAAACAACCTGAATCAGATCAGGCTCTATGACCACTATAAAAACAACTTTGGCGCCTATCATGAACAGTCCTGCGCCCGGATTTCAAGGGCTTTGGAAACCATCAAAATTGCCGACTATTCGGAGGTTGATGTTCACGAGCTTTACTCTACCCTTCCCCCGGAGTGGATACGGATCGCCTTTCTTCCCACCTACATCGCTGGTTATGAGAAACTTTACGCCCGGCTCGATGAGATCATCAGTTGGGACCGGCCGGTTTATGAAATGCTGACGACGGAGCGTCATGAAGAGACGGTCGGCTTCATGCGAAAAGGCCAGTACCTTTACCTCGCTGATTACGACCGGGGCGAAGACGGGCTTTACGCCATCGTCAAAACGGGAAGGCTCAAGAATATTTATCTCTACAGCAACTTGCCGTTTGCAAAAGCCTTCATCAAGCCTCATTCCAACTCAAAAAAGGGCAATTACGCCTTTTTGCCGGATGATTATCAAATCACCCGGGACGGCAAAATCAGCATATTGCCGACCGACAACCAGCATTTGAACTATTATAAAAATCTTTTCCTCAAGAAAGGGATCGACCACACGGCGGGCATGTCTCCCTTTCTTGTCTTTCTTGATGGCTACTTATTCGGCTTTCTGCTTTTCGACATCATCCGGTACGGCATGGACCAGGAGAAATCAAGCAGAGGGATTTACATGCTTTCGGATTTTATCATCAGCCATCCGGTCAAGAGACTTTCAAAACTCCTGCTTCTTGTCACGAAGTCAAAAGAACTTCGGGAGATGTTGAAAAAGAAATTCATTCAGAACGTGGACTTCATTCTTACGACGGCCTTCACGGACAAGCCTGTATCGATGAAATACAGGGGCGTCTACTCGCTTCTCAAAAGGGGCGAGGGCTATCTTCAATACGCGACCGACTGCGGAGAATTCACATTACAGGAGAGTTTGAACATATGGATCAAGAAATACGGCAAATCCTCGAAAAACTGAATGGAAGGCTTCAGGGCGTCATGCCCTACAAATTGTACCTGGCGCATATCAGCGAGATCGATTTTCTCGATAAAAACGCCCGGTACATGACGAAAGAGCAATTCTCTTCCCTTACGGCCAATATCAAGAAAGACAAAGCGCTTTCTTCCGTTCCCCTGGTATGGAGACAGGAAAACGGGCGGCTTCTGGTTCTGTCCGGAAACCACCGGATCAAGGCCGCGGCTGAGGCCGGCGTTGAAGAATTTCTTGTTCTGGTTGATGACAGGACGCTTTCACGCCAGGAAAGGCTATCCGTCCAGCTATCCCACAACGCCCTTCAGGGACAGGATGACGAGCAGATACTGAAGGAACTTTGGGCCGAGATCGATGAGCTTGAATGTAAAATCTATTCGGGCTTTACAACGGAGATGATTGAAAAGCTTAAAAGCTCCGTATTCAGCACCATCAAGGAAGAGCCCATCCACTATGAGGAAGTCTCCCTTCTCTTTCTGCCTGAAGATCTGGACCGCATGAAGGGAATCTGTGAAGACATCCTCGCTAAGTCGATAAACAAAATCACCTTCACCGGCCGGATCACGGAATATAACAGCATCCTGGACGGCATGATTGCGGCGAAGCAGAATCAGAACATCATCAACTCGACCCTGGCCTTCTTCTCCATGGCTAAAGTCGTCAACGAATACATGGAGGGCAAGGTTGATGACCTTAAAGAGGCCATGGAGGAAGGTCTTGAAGATACGGTCAACTTCACCCTGGGCAGCATGAGGAAACGGATCGCCAAGGAGACGGCTAAAAAGCTGCGTAAGAGGATCAAAGAGATGATGGAAACGGGCGCGGACCTGGATAAGGCGATTGCGGAGATATTAGGCTGATGTGGGTTTCTTTTGAATACCTTGAAGAGATGACCGGCAGAGCAGACCGGACTATCAGGGATTGGCGTCATAAGTGGGGCGGGCGCGTCAGGACTCAGGACGGCAATGTCTGGCTTCCTGATTTCTTTCGATGGTTCGAGAATGAATTTTCCGGCAAGTCGCAAAACGCCAACAAGCTGGATGAACTAATCAAGATGCAGAAACTTAAATCGATGCAGTTTGAATTTGAAGTCAATCAGAAGAAGTACATCAGCAAGGGGGAAGTCGAAGCCGAACAGGTCGATAAGGTCATCGAGCTTAAGCAGGGGCTTATTGCCATGATCTTTCGCGTCTCGTCCCATCTCAGCGACCGGACCGGCGCGGCATTCTCCGACATCATGAATCCTTTGAAGAAAGAAGTCTATGGCCTTCTTTTGGCCTTCAGCCGCGAGGGCAGATACATGCCACAGATCAATGAAAAGCAGAGCTTAAGCGTTCAGGAAAAAGCGTTCACCTCTTTCTGGCAACAAATAAGGAATCTTCCGGACACCCGTAAATTCAGGAAAATCGAGGTCATTGTCAAGGTGCCTAAATGAGCTTTGCCGTAGCTGAAAAACAAGCCTTCAGGCCTCCCGAAGACATAAGCGTCAGCGAGTGGGCTGAAAAACGCCGCGTACTTGCGAGACATGCGGCCATCAAGGGACCTTACAGCCTTGATTTTGTCCCTTTCTTCAGGCCGATCATGGATCTTTGCAATTCCTGGGACGTCAACGAAATCGTAGTCCAGAAGCCCGCACAAATTGGAGGAACGGACGCCTTCAGTAACGTTATCGGCTATTACTTCGATCAGGAGCCGTCATCAATGATGATGGTCCTGGCTGACGAAGACACCGCCGAATATGTTAGCGAACAGAAGATCACGGCGATGTTCCTTGATTCGCCTTATCTGCATGAAAACTATTACAACCCGAACACCTTCGCCAAGACCGAGATCAAAACAAGCAACGGCGCTTATCTGTCTATTGGATGGGCTTCGAGTGTCTCTAAAATGGGAACGAAGCCGGTCCGGATTGTCATCTTCGATGAAATCAACAAACCCGGCTATTCCGTCACGACGAAAGAAGCTTCGCCCCTCTCCCTGGGACGGGAAAGAACAAACACCTACCCGGAAGGCTATTACAAACACATTCTGCTTTCCACGCCCACCGATGAGATGGGCAACATCACGATCGAGCTTAATTCCTGCGACATCATTCTTGACTGGCACGTGCCCTGCCCTGAATGCGGCGCATTGCAAATTCTGAGATGGTCCGCGGACCCGCTTTACACCAACGGATTCACGGACGGTCTTTTCCGGGGCGATGACGGGAAGATGCACAAAATCGGCGGCGTTGTATGGGAAGGCGGAAGAAAGGCCACAAAAAAACAGATTCAGAAGACGGCGCGTTATCAATGCGGCGAATGCGGCGCTTTATGGAATGATTCGCAGAAAAACGAAGCGGTGCGAAGGGGAAAAATGGTCCCCCGGACGGAGCCCAAAGGCGATGAAATGAAAATCGGTTTCCATCTCAACAGGCTCTATTCGCTTTTCGACGGCGGCCGGATCACCAAAATCGTCAATGACTGGACCAGGATTTTCAAGCTTGTCGGTCCTACAATGCAGGGAGCGGTTCAAGGATTTGTAAATTCAACCCTGGCCGAGCCTCATAAACAGGTCGTCATTGAGACTTCCGAAAAGAAAGTCCTTCAGGCAAGGTGCGATCTTCCCCCTCAAACCGTGCCGGAAGCCGCCGCCGCTTTGTGTTGCGGAATCGACCGGCAGAAATACGGGTTTTATTATGTCGTCCGGGCCTTCGCCCGCGATTATACGTCATGGCTTATCCATTACGGTTTTCTCCCGACGTGGACCGAAGTTGAAAACCTGCTTTTCGAGACAAGATATCCCGTACAGAATTCTGAAAAGACCATGGGAATCTGGAGAGCGGCAATCGACACAGGTGGGAGCGATCAGGATGAAGGGGTCAGCATGACCGAAGACACTTATTGGTGGCTTGTGGAAAATTCCATAGGCAGAGGCGTCTCCATCTGGGGCACGAAGGGAGCAAGCCATCCCATACCCGGGCGTTTCAAGGCGGGGGCGCAGCTTCGGAAAACGCCGAGCGGGAAAACCCTCCCCCACTGGTTTCATGTGATCCTGGTTGACACAGCATCAATGAAAGACACTTATCATTACGGACTCGATCAGGCGATTGAAGGACATCAAAGAGCCGCTTTCCTGCATGCGGAAACCGGCAAAGATTACGCCGTGCAGATCATGGCCGAAGAGAAGCGGAGAACGAAAACCGGGGCCTTCGAATGGGTACGCACCAAGAAAGATAACCATTATCTGGACGCCGAAACTTTATGTATGTCCGTCGCTCATCCCGACTGGATGGGCGGGGGCGTTAACTTGATCGGTGAAGAAAAAAAGAAAGCAAAAGTCAATATCAATCAGAAAGCTAAACAATCTTATCCCATAGCACGCTCTAAATGGATGGGTTGATGACCGAAAAGAAATCAAACGTGAAGAAAACGAAAGACCGTTACATTACCGTCCAGCATGTGGCCGATACGCTAAGCTGTACGGAAAGGCATGTCTACTATCTCATACAGGACGGCGCTTTAAAGGCTATTAAGATCGGCCAGAGAGCCATTCGCATATCTGAAAATTCCTTCGATAAATTTGTCAAATCAAATGAACTGGACCCGGAAGAATACTTCGCACCGGAGCCGGACTTCCCTGAACCACCTCAAAATAAAATCGCTCGATCAACCTGGATGATTAAATAAAAAAAATACCATAAATATGCGATATTATTGCATTTTTTACTTGACATCCATGTTTTTATATGCTACATATTATTTAAGTACTTGATATTATTGACTATAAACGATTTTAAGGAAGGGAGAGAGCTAATGACACACAGCAAATTAATGAAAGCAATCAGTGAAGGAAGAATGGAAGTTGATGCATGGGAAGGCACCGGATGTGGCAGATCACAATATGCAATGGTTACAGTCTATCCGTCAAACATGAATAAGCGGCCGGTTCGCAAGCAGATTGAAATTACGAATATTCCGGAAGATTTCAGGAGGTAAGGCCATGAAAGAAATCAATAACGAGATAGTCAAAGCGGTCATCAAAAATTGGATCAAAAGCCAGACAAAGAACCGGAAAAAAGGTTAAAAAAACCCCTTCCATGGCGGCAACCACGGAAGGGGCCAACTCAAACCCCACTCAAGCACGAAAGGAGTTTTATCAATGATAACAAATCAGAACGAAAAAGCAATTCAAAAAGAACTGTTTCCGAAACCCTCCATTAAATACGCCTACCGGCTGGAAACGCGGAAAGTCAAAGAGCCGGATTTCCCCTATTTGAAAAGCCAAATGTCCGGCACCAAAGATGTCTTGAATTTCGTAAGAACCCTTGAAGACAGCGACATCGAAAAAATGATCGTCCTTTATCTGAACGCGCAAAATGAACTGATTTGCATTTCCATTACCCCGGGCTCAATCAACAGCGCGGTTGTTTATCCCCGGGAAATCGTCAAAAACGCCATCCTGTCACAGGCCAGCGCAATCATAATGGTTCATAACCATCCGTCAGGCCACAATAAGCCATCAGATCACGACATCCATTTAACAGACACAATCAGGAAAGCAATGAAGCTTATCGACGTCCTGGTTCACGATCACGTTATCGTGAGCGAGACAGGATTCTTTTCCATGCGCGAAGAAGGCATGTTGAGCTAAGGGGGTGCGCCATGAACGAAGCGACTTTAAGGGCTTTTCAGATCCTGGTGAATCCGGATGAAGGAAATTATCAACTCGTATCTTATAGAAACGGCCGGCGCATGTTGCTGGCCTTCGGCCTTTCCAAGGAAAGGGCTGAAGAATGGCAAAAGTTCTGGCCGCATTCATATGTGGAGGAGAGACATGAAAACACGAATCGAAAAATATAATGACCGAAATTGGGCTGTGTGGCTGAGCGACGGCGAAAAAGAAGGTCTGGTCTGCGTGACGGTTTATAAGAAAGGCGCCTTGGAGGTTAAGAACATCCTGGACGCCCTGATCAGGATCAAGGGATTGTAGGAAGGAGGCTTCAAACCATGACGTTTTTGCAAATCGATAAAATATATCCAAACCCGAATCAGCCGCGCAAGCATTTTGACGAGGTCAAGCTGGAAGAACTTGCTCAGTCCATTAAAGAAAGCGGCCTTATGGAACCTTTGATTGTTGTCAAGCGGGGTACTGAAGACCTTTATATGATCATAGCGGGTGAACGGCGTTGGAGAGCTTCCAGGGTGGCCGGAATGAATGAAGTGCCTGTCATAGTCAAAGAGGCCGATGATCAGACCGTTGCCGAATTATCCCTTCTGGAAAACCTGCAACGTGAAGACCTCAGCATCATTGAAGAAGCCCTCGCCTATCAGGGGCTTCTCAACATGGGTCTTAGTCAGGAAGATATTGCCCGAAAGATGGGCATCAAACAGCCGTGGAGAATTCAGGAGCGCTTAAATCTTTTGAAACTGTTGCCGGTCTATCAGGATTACGCCTTGAAGGGCATTTTATCCCCTTCCCAGGCTCAGGAATTGAGCCGCCTTCCCAGGGATAAACAGGATATCGTTTTCGACAAGATAGTTTCCGGAAAGTTGAATAGCTATAACAAATTACGCGCCCACATTAACGCCATGCTTTACGTCTACGAACAATCAAGCTTTATCCCGGAACCCACAAAAAAGGAGGAAGAGGTAAAAACCAAATATGATCAATTGATCGAAAAGCTTGTTTATTTTTTGAATCGGTCTTTTAATCGGGATGACCTGTCGATACTGGCAAAAGTATTGGATTCAACGGCAGAGACAAATATTGAACGGATCGATATGATTATTTGGCATCTGAATAAAATCAAGCGGGCTTTGATACAAGCGGACAGCACCCGCGAAGTTATGACGCAACCCAAAATGTTTGCATAAACTATTGCTGATTAGAAAAGGAGGTAAAACCATGAAGACATCCTATTTTGGCGCACCCGGAATGTTTGACAATCCCTTGGCCGTTTCCATTGCACGCTGGCCGCCCCGGACATGGGGCGCAAGACGGCGGTATATCGCCCTGGCTCCATCAATTGCGCTCTTAAAGAAATCCCGGCAAGGCTTACCCTGGCCGGATTACTGCCGGGAATATCAGCGAGATGTTCTGGACCATCTTGATCCTGAAAAGATTTTTGCCGATCTCCATGACACGATCCTGCTTTGTTGGGAAAAGGACTGTGAAAATTGTCATAGAAGGCTGGTTGCAGAGTGGATCGAGAAGAAATTGGGATTCAAGGTTGCTGAATATTTATAAGTACCGGCTCTATATGTCCGGCTACGATGCTGATTTGGAAATGAATGACGCCCGAAAAGCGTGGAAATTGTTGCACATATCCTCATCTTTTATTATAAGTAACCTTTCGCTTCAAAGGACCACGCTTTTCGGACTCGAGGAAATGATATGGTTACGCAAAAAAATAAACAATCGAAAAATGGCGCTCTTGAACTGAAACGGAATTTATCTTTTGTTGCCTTACTGGATCGCTATAACTGGATTCTACGGATGTTGAAGTCCGGCATACCGCTGAACTGCACGGAGATAGCAGAACGAACGGGCTGCACGGTGAAAACGGCTCAAAGGTATGTCAACCAACTCCGGCGAGACGGGTACCGCCTCGAATACATCCCGAAACTCAGGGGCTACATTATCGCAGAACCCCTACCCGAGATTGATGACCGCAAAAATATTATCAAGGTATTGCGAGCCGCTTATACCTGGGCGCGGCTCTATCACTCACAAAAACGGCCCGCATGGATGGAGGACGCGGAAAAAATACTAAATCATGTTGAATAAATTTTAAATCGCCCCCTGCCTTTT
>JAFGHS010000082.1 GCA_016930075.1 Deltaproteobacteria bacterium | reverse complement strand
GATCATCGCCATGGGCAAGACCCTGCGCCTTACCGTTATCGCCGAAGGCGTGGAAACGCTGGAGCAGCTCAACTTCCTGCGGGAGCATGCCTGCGACGAGGTGCAGGGTTTTTACTTCAGCAGACCCATCGATCCGGATAAATTCGCCGAGTTGTTAAGAGATCACACCACCATCCGTTTTATCGTCAAATAGCGACAATCCGTAAAAAATCCACATTCAGGACGGGTTACAAACGATCGCTTATTCAATGGACGCCGCTGATCCGGTCGGATAAGGCATACCATCGCTGCACGCTGTTTTCGAGACGATAGTAATGAATGACGTAGGCAACGGACAATATCATAAGCATCACCGTAAGCGCTATGGATGGCAGAGAAAAACGCATCATTGAAAGACCGAAGGACAGCAAGAAAAACAGGCAGACAAAAAGCATAACGATGAGATGAATGAACCGTTCATGCTGCATCCATTGAATCTGCTTATCGTGATAGGCCAGAAGCGCCTGCCGTTCATCCCGACTCAAGTCCCTTTCCAGCATTTCTTTCACATATTTTTCATGTCGCTTCATGTAATTGATCATCACGGAATGTCCACTTTCACCCGAATGTTTGTTTCCCCGTTCTTATACCACAACGGAACAACGAATGAAAACAACTTGCACGTTTATGGCGTGCGGACGCCGTGAATGAAGGTCGGAAAATCATAACGAAACATTCAATGCTTTGAACGTAATATTTAAAGACTCTCATTTTTTCGTAAAACCCCGGGACATCCCCACAAACTGCAATAATCTTTATGCCTGTTTATTCAATAGGTTATAAATTAGCATCCCTATTCTTATGAACTGGCATACTCCTTTCATTAATAAAAGTAAAAGGACGACAAAAAAGAACAACACAAGGACGCGTAAAAGGATTTCAGGAAAGGAGGATAGGGCCATGACGACAAGACAGCAAATAAAACATCATAGAGAGTATTCCCACATCCTGATGATGAGCGCATGGGGGTTCTCTATTGTAATTGCCTCTTTCCTGTTCATGTATATCGGCTATAAACTGGATCAGTGGCTGAACACGCCTCCGACTTTCATGTTCGGTCTGTTCTTCCTGGCCCTGGTCACAACCATAGGCAAACTTTATCAGGAGGCATGGCGGCGGCGTAAGGATGTGTAAACGCCTGCCGGCATAGAACAGCAAAGTCATCTGCCTCCTTGATCTGCAAAAAGCCCCTTTGTCGATAGATCCGACCCTCAAAGGGGCTGATTTTTTTCCTGAAAACAAACAAGGCCTGTAAGACGCGGCGCCATACCCCGTATGCGGCGCCGCAGATTTTCTTTGCCCCACCGGTTGTTTTCTTTCATTTTTACTGATATATAGTCCCGGTAAATTTTTTTGCGAATGCCGCTTGAGCGTCATGAAAGCCTTCGTTTTTTTCATGAACGAGTTTAATATGTTTCGGTGGGAAAGGAAATCATCATGAAGGCAATGGTTATCGTTAAGGAAAAAGACGGCGGGAAAATGGAGCTGCAGGATGCGCCCATACCGAAGCCAAAACCTGATGAATTGTTGATCAAGGTAAAAGCGGCGGCATTGAATCGGGCCGATCTTTTCCGCGTTCAGGGGGCTTACCCCGTGGCGACGGCCTCCGGGATGCCGGAAATCGTAGGCGGCGAGGCGTCCGGCATCGTCACGGATACCGGTAACGACGTAACGGGATTTGCCGTCGGCGACCGGGTCATGGGCATGTGCGTGGGCGGATATGCCGAATTCGCAACCATGAATTGTAAATTAGCCATCCCCGTCCCCGATAAGATGTCCTGGGAAGAGGCGGCGGCCGTTCCTATTTCGTTCATGACGGAGTACGATGCCGTCGTCACCCATGGCCGTCTGAAAAAGGGCGAATCGGTTCTGGTCAGCGGGGCATCATCCGGCGTCGGCGTCGCTGCCGTCCAGATCGCCCGGTTATGGGGTGCAAAGCCGCTGATTTGCATGTCCGGCTCGCCTGCCAAGCTTGCCGCTTTAGAAAAACTGGGCATGGATGTGGGAATCAATTATAAGACGGAGCGATTCAAGGACGCCGTCCTTGCCGCAACGGACGACAAAGGCGTCGATCTCATCATCGACCACGTCGGCGGCCCCGATTTAAAAGACAACCTCAAATGTATGGCCATCAAAGGGCGCCTGGTCAGCGTGGGCAGGCTGGGCGGCATCATGGGCGAGTTGAACATGGATCTGCTGGCCCTCAAGAGGCTTTCGATCATCGGCGTCACTTTTCGGACAAGAAAAATGGCCGAGCGGATCGATATCGCACGCAGGATGACGGCCGATCTGCTGCCGGCCCTGGCTGAAGGCCGGCTGAAACCCGTCATCGACCGGACATTCCCCCTCGAAAAGGCCGCAGAGGCGCATCAATACATGAGTTCGGACGTCCAGTTCGGGAAGATCGTGCTTACACTATAGGCAAGGCAAACCGCTATTTCATTCTTGACGTCGGATAACCTTTTCTCTATATATCTAAAACATTTTTAAAATATTTCACATCAATAAAGATACGGGAGGATAATCAATGAATTTTGAATTAACGGAAGAACAAAGAATGCTTCAGGACATGGCAAGGAATTTTGCCGAAAATGAAATCAAGCCTCACGTCGAGGAAGACGAAAAAAATGAGCACTGGCGAAAAGAAATATTCGACAAAATGGCTGAATTGGGCTTTTTCGGTTTTTGTATCGATGAGAAATACGGCGGAAACGGCATGGGCTTTCTGGAAGGGGCACTTGCCATCGAGCAGGTCGCCAAGGTGCACACCTCCTGGCGCATGCCCTTTAACATGCAGTGCTGGGGCCCGGCGCTCACGATCCAGAAATTCGGGACGGAAGAGCAGAAGCAGCATTACATCCCCAAATTCGTCAGTGGCGAATACATCGGAAACTTCGCCATGACGGAAACGGATGTCGGCTCCGATGTGGCCGCCATGAAATGCCGCGCCGAAGACAAGGGGGACCACTACCTGATCAACGGCAGCAAGATGTGGATCACCAACGCAACTGTTGCCACCCACGGCCTCCTGTATGTTAAGACGGACAAAGACGCCGGATCACGCGGCGTAACCTGTTTGATTATGGACTATAGCCTCCCCGGCGTCACGCGGGAGAAAATCCACGGCAAGGTCGGCCTTCTCGCTTCCGATACGGGGGCATTAACTTTCGATAACGTCAAGGTACCGAAAAATCTTGTCCTGGGACAGGTCAACCGGGGTTTCCAAATGTGCATGACTCAGCTCAACTCCACACGTCTCGGCTGCTCCGCCGGCGCCCTGGGTCTCTCCGGAGCCATCCTGGAAGCATCAATAAAATATGCAAACGAGAGATCGCAATTCGGCCAGCAGATTGGCAAGTTCCAGTTGATCCAGCAGCAGATCGCCGAAATGAAAATGGAACATGAAGCCCTGGCCTTTCTGATCTACAGGGCCGCCTGGCTAAAGGATAAGGGTCTTCCCAATGTGATGGAAACGTCCATGTCCAAGCTTTTTGGGGCAAAAGTTGCCGTCCACAGCGCCAATGAATGCATGAAGCTCCACGGGTCCTTCGGCTATTCCGATGAATACCCCTGCGGCCGGTTCCTGCGCGACTCCAAGCAGTTCGAGACACTGGAAGGGACATCCAATATACACACGACGATTGTTGCCAATACGTGTCTCGGATACTCGGAAAACAGGAAGTAGGCATTTAATACAAAAAAGGGGGCCAAGGATCAGGGGCCGGGGTATCTTAGAAATTTCTGGGATTAAAATTGACGACCTCGTAAAAAGTCAAAAATTAGCGTAACAGCTTAAAATAATTTAACATTTGTGCATTTTTTCCTTGACAGCT
>JAFGHS010000081.1 GCA_016930075.1 Deltaproteobacteria bacterium | reverse complement strand
GCGCCCATGGTGCAGAAGCGGCTCCGCTGGGCCAGAAAGCCGATCAGCAGGCCGACGCCGAGAGAGATCAGCAGCGGGGCATGGAGGGACCCCGGCCCTTTTACGCTGTAGAAGAGAATATCATTTTTGTCTTCCCCGGTGATCTGGGGAAAGATCAGCATAAGGGCCAGCAATCCGATCATGAACAAAGGGAGCATCCAGCCGGCCGCGTGATGGGCCTGTTGGCTCCTGCCCAGATTGTATCCGCCTTTGAGAAAGAGGGTCCCGATCCAGACGCCCACGACAAGTCCCAGAAGGCCGGTGATGGCATTGCCGTCTCCGCCGGCAAGACGCAGGGCGCCGCGCCAGGGGCAGCCGAGAAAAACCAGGGCGCCGATCATGGCGAAGACGCCCAGAAAGAAGCGGACGATGGTGGCCGACCCGAGGCGCGGCTTGAATTCCTTGAAAAGATACGCTGCGATGAGCGATCCCAGGACGAAGCCGATGATCTCCGGACGGATGTACTGGACGACGGCCGCCCGGTGGAGTCCGACGGCGCCGGCGATGTCCCGCTCGAAGCAGGCCACGCAGATCCCCATATTGGGCGGGTTACCCCAGTATTGCAGCAGGGGGGCCAAGATGCCGATGAAGACCCCGACGCCGATGATCCCCCAGGTTTCCGCAAAGAAGTTCTTCATTTTGTTCATCGAATTCCTCCCTTCATTGAGCTTGAAATGATAAGAGCGTTCCTGTTCACAGCAGCCGCACTGCGCAGGTATTCGCCGCCTCATAACAGGATAATTCAATAAAATCCAATAACTAATACGCATAATGCGTGAGGGATTATTCATTTTTGGAATATCTGTTCCAGTTAGCGTGATTTGCAATGGTCTGTGAAGCGGGCGGGGTTACCTGCTTTTGTATGTGCAACGGTGAAAACATGCTTATGGGCGCACCCGATCGCGGTTTAAGGGCTGCATCAGGAGGGCGGGACATTATACATCCCTTTCTGTGCCTCAAGGATGCATATTTGCATCCTTGAGGCCATTGGTGCATTGCACATATGCGCATTAAGATGAACTATCAATCCGGGATCTCTTTGCAATTATATAATTTGATTTATTATTATCAATAGTGCGTCACATATGCTATTGGCATATCTCCTGCAAATTTCGGTTTATTGAAAAATCTGAAAAATGAGCGGCCGGGATGTGTTTCTATCCGTGAACCGTCTGTGTCATGTTCTCCGCTCCGTTCGTGTGCCGGGCAGAATCAGCGGATTGATACTTTTATGGGAGGTGATTTCCCGATGTTTAAAAGATACAGGTTGCCATGTCTTGCAGCGCTTTTGTTGGGTGCGTTGTTGCTTTCACACACATTTTCTGGTTCACTTATGCCGGCTTGGGGTCAGGGGATATTCCGCGCTATTCCCTCATGGGGAAGCGGCCCTTACGAGGTGATCCTGTTTACAGATTACTTTTGCGGACCATGCCGAAGGATCGATACAAAAGCGGAAACGCTCTTAACGGAACTGCTCGCCACCGGGCAGGTCAGACTCACCTTTGTCGATGTGCCTTTTACCCGCATCTCGCCCGTCTATGCCAAATATTATCTCTATGTGGTAAACGCCAATGCCAATGTCTCATATGTGCTGTATGTCAGAAAAAGACTTTTTGATGCGGCACAAGACCGCCGCATCAAGACAGAAGAAGCCCTGATCGCTTATTTGAAAGAAAATAAAATCAGCTGGACGGTATTCGACGAGAAATCCGTTTTTCCGCTGGTCAACAGGGTCATTAAAGACAATAAAATAAACGCTACGCCGACCTGCGTCATTAAGTTCGCTCCGGCGGATCAGAAAAAGTACGTCGGTTCGGATGAAATCTGGGCGGCGTTGACGGGCTTACAGACAAAGATAAAAGAGATGAAATGATACGCAGCGCGGACTTCGATTTTTCTCATTTATGATGGACCCGGTTTGTCCGTGCCCCAATGGTGGGGATGGTTTTTTAGTCATGGGAATAACGTTTACGGACTTCGCCCGATTCTTGCAGTCCGCCGAAATATTTGGATCAGCATTTTTATTCTATCAAGAAGTCTACTTGAAAACCGGACCGGTTCCCCATTAAGGGACACGCTTCAACCCGCATCAAGAGGGCCGTCCAGCATGTCTTCATATAAATCATCCTGACGAACGTTCAGATGTCCGGTTTTTGCCGATTCCTGCCCCCAAGCATGATGATTTCTTAAGCACCGTCTCATGATTGAATTCCTCCATGAGGTTTTAAGCATATGCAGCAAGAACGAAGCGAAGACCTCTTCACTGAAGTCAAGTACGTTAAGTGTTTCAAAAATTGACTGATGTAGATCATTTCGGCGCCTTGAGGACCCGGTAATAGCTGTCGAGGGTGTAGATGCAGGCCAGGGGATTGTGCGCCAGGAGGCGGTCCTTGACGGCGAAAACGGTGCAGGGCGCCTCGGCGTATTTTAAAAACAGGGAATCGTGGCCTACGCAGAGCCCCATCATGACGTTGAACTCTGTTTTTTCATGGTTGAGGATCATGGCCTGGCCGATGGGGTTGCACATGGCTTCGAAAACGCCGATCTGGACATTCTGGTCGAACCCGATGCCGAGGATTTCCTTCGACGCCCGGCCGATTTTGCAGACGCCCGAAACGACCTCAAACCCCCATGACGTCAAAAATCGTTCCACCTTCCGCGCCTCCGCCGCAAGCCCCAGACAGAAGACGAGCCCCAGTTTCCTGTAGCCCATCCGTTCGGCGAATTCAGCGATTTCGAGGAGACGGGGCTTGAGGGGTTTGGTCCGGGCGTAGCCGAGTTCCCGGTCCGCGTAGCCGTCCGCTTCCTGGAGGGAGGCTTCTCTGGCGAAATTCCGGATAGCGGGCTTGTCGAACTCCCGGACGGCCTTTTGCAATACCTCAGGATGGTTGGCCGTCGGGCAGAAAGGCGGCGCCTTGCCGTTTTCGTTATGACAGAGCCGGTCCTGCGGGGGGTAGGGGCAGCGGGCGCATTGGGGGTGCGTGTTTTCCATGGGTGATGCCTCTTCTTTTCTTATTTTTCTTTCGTGTACGGCCAGGCGGCCATGCCGCCTTCCATGACCTTGACGTTGCGCCAGCCGTTGGCGGCGATGACGAGAGCGGCCTCGTAGCCGCGCAAAGAGATAGCGCAGTAACAGATGATTTCCCGGTCCTTGTCTTCCGGGAGTTCCCGGAGGCGGTTTCGCAGGGCGCCCAGAGGGATCAGGGTCTCGCCGATGCCGAGGCGCGTTTCTTCATATTCGTCGGGGCCGCGGACATCCAGGAAGAAAGGCTTTTGCTGATGGTCAATCTTCTTTTTGACCTCCACGGCGGAAATGCCTTTCATACGGCCTTTCATCTTGTTCTGCATGATGTGAGCTGCGGCGATGAAGTGGTCGATGGCCAGAGAGAAGGGCGGTGCGTAGGGCAGATCGCTGTTGATCAGATCGTCCACCGTCATTTGACCCTTGATGGCCATGGCCCACTGGGCGATCTGCTTG
>JAFGHS010000080.1 GCA_016930075.1 Deltaproteobacteria bacterium | reverse complement strand
TTTGGGATCGAAATCGGAGCCGCCTTTACCGCCGCCCATGGGCAGGGTGGTCAGGGCGTTTTTGAAAATCTGTTCAAATCCGAGGAACTTGATGATGCCCAGATTGACGGAAGGGTGAAAACGCAGGCCGCCTTTAAACGGGCCGATAGCGTTGTTAAACTGAACGCGGAATCCCCTGTTTACCCTGACATTGCCCTTGTCGTCCACCCAGGGGACACGAAACGTCATTGCCCTTTCAGGCTCAACAATTCTTTCGTATATGTTCGCCTTGACAAATTCCGGGTGCTTTTTGGTCGTAGGTTCCAATGTTTCCATAACCTCTTCCACGGCCTGATGGAATTCCGCCTGATCCGGATCCATTTGTTTGACCTTCTGAATCACATCTTTAATGACCGACATACCTTGATTACCTCCTTAGATGGTTGTTTGTTGCAAAATATTTTTTATGGTTTTTTAAAGTATTCTTTCAAATTTCCTCAATGCTCTGCATATCCTGAAATTCCATCACCGTGGTCATGGCGAGATTGTCCGCTTCAATGCCCTGCTCATGGGCGCAAGCGACAGGATTCAGGCCGCCGATCAGTATCATGCCCGCTTTATTGACACCGACAACGGTTTCGCAGATGGGCGTTCCGATACCGCCGATGCTAAGGACCCCGCCGATGCCGAGTCCCTTGATGGCGGCCATCACATCTTCCACGAGACTGATGCTGATGGCCGGTATTTCACGGAAATTGGCAAGGATATTCCCTTCGCCCTTTTCCACGACTTGATTAACGGATGTCATTTTGCCCCGGATAAAGATCTCCGACGGATCAAGGGATGAGCCCGCATAATGGATCAGCTCCACGAAACGCAGGGGTGCGCCGTTTTTGATTTGAAGGATTCCCCCAAATTTGGAATCGATGGGAACACCGCTCTTTAAAAGGATGCCGTTGATCAGGATGCTGCAAACCGTTGCCAAACCGATTTTACCGTCCGGAACGATCACATCTCCCAATTTCTCGCCCCCATAGGCGACGGCAACGCGATCGCAGACACTGATTTTATCTCGAAAGGCCGGTTTCATGGCTTCCAGGGCGTTTTTAAATTGATCTTTCGGGAACAGGGAAATATTGACCGGCACCATGCCCTGCTTTTTCGATAAGTTAAAAGTCGTTTTGAAGGCGAGCAGATCGATGCGCGAACTGCACAGACTGACTTTATCCTGTACGCGGGCGTTCAACAATTCATCCCGTCCATGATCCGTTATAGATCGGCCATCTTGCCGACCAATGAGCTTCGTCAATCCTCTTTCATCCATGAATTTGAGATGGTATCTGACGGTTCGCTCACTGAGATCCAGGCCGCTATACTTCATCCGACGAGCGATAACGCGCGCTCCTAAAGGCTCAGCGCTTTCATTCAGGATCTTGAGGATCAGGAGGGCTTTTCTTTCAATGTCTTCAGACTGAAATGGTTGTTTCATACGGCAATAGGCAATCCTTTGCCGTACGTATAGCTGCAAATAAAATATTTGTCAAATAAAAAACACGAATTTGTGACAAAAAAACGCAAAATTGTATCGTTTCTACGTCTTCCCGCGGAAGGGTTTCGTGTCAATGTCCAGTTTCTTGATTTTGTATTGAATGATGCGTTTGGTTGTTCCCAAAATCCTTGCTGTTTTGGTTTGATTCCCGCCCGCCCTTTCAAGGGCATCCATAATCAAAGCTTTTTCCTGGGCTTCTACGGCGATGGAGAGTTTATTTGAAGCTCTTATTTCATGGGTCTTTTCCTGGGCCTGCAAAGACGGCGGCAAATGCATGCGCTCGATCACGTCGCCGTTGCAGATCAAAACGGCCCGTTCAATGCAATTCTCCAATTCGCGGACGTTGCCGGGCCATTTATGGTTTAAAAATACCTCGATGACGGCCGGGGATATTTTCTTCACGTTCTTTCCGGCCTCCTTGCAGTATTTCGCAATGAAGTAATCCGTCAATGAAATGATATCGGCGCCTCGCTCCCTCAGCGGGGGCAGGCAGATGGAAAAAACATTGAGCCGGTAATACAAATCTGTGCGGAATCGCTCTGTTGAAATATCCTGCTCCAGGTTTCTGTTGGTTGCCGTAATGATGCGGGCATTGACTTTCACCACCCGCGAAGAGCCCACGGGTTGTAATTGCCGCTCTTGCAGAACACGCAGAAGCTTGGCCTGCGCCGTTAAGGAAAGTTCCCCCACCTCGTCTAAAAAAATAGTGCCGGTTCCCGCTTCTTCAAAGCGTCCGCGTCGTCGATATAAGGCGCCGGTAAAAGCCCCTCTTTCATGACCGAAGAGTTCACTCTCTATGAGATTATCCGGAATGGCGGCGCAGTTGACCTGGACCAACTGGCTTCTGCGGCGGGAGCTGTTCATATGAATAGCCTTCGCTATAAGCTCTTTGCCGGTGCCTGTTTCGCCGGTAATTAAAACGGTCGTGTTGGAATCGGCTACGTGGGAAACCAAACTGAATACTTCCTGCATGGCCTGGGAGTGCCCGACGATGTTGATAACCGGCGTATGGGTGCTGTCGACGATTCGTTTCAGACGCCGGTTTTCCTCTTCGATCGCCCGGATATGAACGGTTTTAGCCGTCAGTTCCGCCAGTGAAGAAAGGACGGCCAGTTCCATGTCCAGATTCTCGACGTTCGCAGCGGCTTTATCGGCCGACAGAACACCGACGATGCGGTTATCATATATGATGGGAACGCAAATAAATGCCAGCGTTGATCTGTTTATATCGCGTCTTGCCCCGGTCCGGTCTAAAAAATGCGCGTCTTGCCCCAAGTCGGCAACGGCCATGGGACGGCCCGTCTCGACGACCTTGCCCGTAATGCCCTCGCCCCGTTTGTATGTAACGTCCTTTCCGGTGAGATCGACGCCGTGGGCAACATCCAGCCAGGCTTCTTTTTTGTCCTGATTGAGCAGTGAGATCATGCCGCGCTGCATGCCCAGCCGGGAACTCATGATTTGCAACACCTGTTCAAATTGACCGCGCAACTCCAGCGGCTGGGACAAAATTCTGGCAACGGCATGCAAGGCTGCCAATTCTTCGTAGCTGTGGACGCTTGAACGGATATTTGCGGTTGATGAAGATTTATCGGCGGCATCGTTCATTTATAAAAAATTCTCTTGATCCGTATTGAACATATTTCGTCTTTTTGGGTTTCATCGATCCATATTAGGAACAAAACTGTTCCAGTTTCCGTTAAAATTCTGCGCTCTGCATTTTAATGTGCAAATACTGATCCATATTGGTCAAATTTGTAAAAAAGGATGTTGTTTGATTCCGTTACCTCTCCGACGGCGGACAGGATGACGGCAGGTTATTGATGTTGCGGGACGCTTGACGCACGGTTTGGATTAAGATTGCGGATTATTTTTGTTTTTTGTCTTAAACTGTGACGGGTCTATTCCCAGTTTTTGAACTTTATACTGAATGATGCGCTTGGTGGTTCCGAGGGTTTTTGCGGCCTTGCTCTGGTTGCCATGCGTTTCTTTGAGGGCCTCCATGATCATGGATCTCTCGTTGGCTTCGATGATCGTACCTAATTTCCCCTGGTCTTTTTTTTCACCGCCGCGCAAATTGGAGTGGAGCGAAGGCGGCAGATTGATCACTTCAATGGAATCGCCCGTTGCCAGCAAGACGGCCCGTTCGATGCAATTTTCCAGTTCTCTCACATTGCCCGGCCATCCGTAAGATAAAAAGATTTCGATGACCCCGGGAGAGATGCGTTTTATCGGTCTTCCCAGTTCCTTTGCGTACTTCGTCGCAAAATGGTCGGCCAACAGAATGATGTCGCTTCCCCGCTCGCGGAGCGGCGGCATATAGATGGGAAATACGTTGAGGCGGTAGTAAAGATCCGCGCGGAACCGTCCCGTTGTAATATCCTGTTCGAGATTGCGATTGGTCGCTGCGATGACGCGAACGTTGATTTTTATGGTCTTCGACGAGCCAAGGGGTTGAAACTGCCTTTCCTGAAGCGCCCGGAGCAGCTTCACCTGGGCTGCCAGGGAGAGTTCGCCCACTTCATCGAGAAAGATAGTCCCCTCATGGGCTTCTTCAAAGCGACCGGTGCGCTTCTGGATGGCGCCCGTAAAGGCCCCCCTTTCATGGCCGAACAGTTCGCTTTCAATCAGGGTATCGGGAATAGCGGCGCAGTTCACCTGAACAAGGGGACCTTTCATGCGCGAACTGTTCATGTGAATGGCGCGGGCCACCAGTTCCTTCCCTGTGCCGGTTTCGCCGTGGATCAGGACCGTTGTGCCGGAATTCGCCACCTGGCTGATTAAACTGAAAACTTCCTGGACCGGTTTGGAGCGGCCGATAATATCCAGCGCCGGAGATTGGGACCGGCCCAGCATCTGCCGCAGCCTGCGGTTTTCTTCTTCCAGGGCGCGAATATGCACCCCTTTGGCGATCAGTTCGGCAACCGCCGCAAGCATGGCCAGCTCCCGATCAAGATTTTCCACCTGCAGCGCCACTTTATCCGCCGAAAGCACGCCGACAACCCGTGCTTCATAGATAATCGGCACACAGAGAAAAGCCAATTCGGACCTGTCTAAAAAACGCCGCGCCCCTGTGCGGTCAAGGAAATGCGTTTCTTTTCCCAGATTGGCGACGGCCATGGGACGCTGGGTTTTGGCAACCTGGCCGGTAATTCCCTCACCGGGTTGATAGGTGATTTCCCTGCCGTCGATGTGAATGCCGTGAGCGACGTCAAGCCAGGCATCGCCCGTCTCCCGGTCAATGAGAGAAATCATGCCCCGCTCCATCCCGAGGCGCGAACTCATCTCCTGAAGGACCTGTTCCAACTGCTCCCGTAAATCCTGCGGATTTGCCAGTATCTTGGCGATGGCATGAAGGGTTGCCAGCTCCTCATAGTTGTGAATGCTCAGCTCCTCGCCTGAATGCATACCGGTTTGCGGTTGCCGAGGATTATCCATATGACGCACCTTTGTTCGTATTTGCGGCCTTAACTCATAAACAATAAATGAATACCTGTGAACGGCTCAATAGCATTTATTGATCCAAAATTGCAATTAGGGATTTAGCCTGACACAGAAATGATCGGCTTGAAATGTTGCCCTCATCGGTACGCTTCTTCGAAAAGAAAACCCTGACAGACCATTTTTACCCTGCCTTCCAGATAAACATCCTTCCAGAGATTATCTTTGCGGGAGTAATAAATACGCAGCGTTTCCCCGCTCTGCACCAGAACATCAACGGGCGATTCAACGAGACCCCTTTGGGCTGCCGCCAGAACCGCCGCCGCCATGCCGGTGCCGCATGCCAGCGTTTCATCTTCCACGCCCCGCTCATAGGTGCGCAACTGAATTTTATGTCCGTCCAGAACGGCGGCAAAGTCGGCATTTGTCCCTTTCGGCGCAAAATGTTCATGAAAACGGATTTTACGCCCCCACTCAGCCACGGCAAAAGAGGGCAGATCATCCACAAACGCAACGGCATGGGGAACGCCGGTGTCGATGCTGTCCAAAATGAAAATCCGGTCATCCACCGCTATCTTCTCTCCGGAATTCATCGGGGAAGGATCGGTCAGTTTAATTTTCACCACATCATTGTCCACGTAAGCGCTGATGATTCCGGCTATCGTTTCAAACGACATTTTCTGTCCGGCGATGCCCTTGTAAAAGGCATAACGCGCCGCACACCGGCCGCCGTTGCCGCACATCTCACCGGAACTGCCGTCGGCGTTGAAAAATTGCCATTTAAAGTCGGACCGGGAAGAAGGTTCAATCAAAATCAGGCCGTCCGCCCCCACGGATAATTTGCGCAGGCAAACCTTGCGGACAAACGTTTGCATGTCTCCCACATTCAAAGATAAATTTCGATTATCGATGATGATAAAATCATTGCCGCTGCCGCTCATTTTATGAAATTCAACCAATGTTTCTTTTACCTCCTAATGGATGACGACCGATTTGATCCGCCAGATATAATCCGAATATTCATGGATTGCGCGGTCTGAAGAAAATTTTCCCATCCTTTTTTTTTCTGAGACACCTCATCCGCTGTGAGGCCGAAAAGAAAGAAATTTTCGGCGCCGACTTCTTCACGGATTTCAACATTTGCGCCGTCCAATGTTCCGATGGTGAGCGCTCCGCTCATGGAGAATTTCATATTTCCCGTGCCGGAAGCCTCCATGCCTGCCGTCGAAATCTGTTCGGACAGATCGGTAGCAGGATAGACACAATGGGCATTTTTCACATTGAAATTCGGGAGAAAGACGACCCGCAGCCAATCGGCCGCTGCGGGGTCGCCGTTGATCACTTCGGCGACGGCGAGGTCGTAGTCGTTTTTCGAGGCAACGGGGGCAAAACGGCCCTGGATGCAGACAAGATTGTCGAGGATGGCCCGTTTGATTTCCGCCACGCTGCCGCCGGTTCTTATACATGCCGCATTTCCCATGGCCGCCTCTTTCTTTTTTAAAATCAGGGCCTGTTTTTCGAAAGAGATTTTATTTGACAGGAAAAAGCTTTCATCTGCCGGAACTATAAGAAAGTCTTGTTTGTATGTCAATCGGAAACAGCGGGCCGGTTTTTCTTGACAATATGGGGAGAAATGTCTAAAAAGTTGCCTGTCATAAAAAGGGGGTTCATATGGCAAAGACACTCGGAGACATTACAGACGAACTGACACAAAAAGTGCTGGCGCCTGCGAAGGCTGAAGCGGAGCTGCTTCTTCAAGACGCCCAGGCTGAAGCGGAAAAGATTGTCGCCGCCGCCCAGGCGGAAGCGGAAAAGATGCGGCAGACGACGAAAAGAGATATTGAAAACCTTAAAAAACAGATGGATGTCGATTTGGAAACGGCATGCCGCAATTTTCTGATCCTTGTTGAAGAAAGGCTGGAGAAAGCGGTCGTCGATCCCGTTATTGAAAAGGCGGTCAAACCGCTCATGGACGACCTTGAATTCTTAGAGAAAATGATCCTGGAAATCCTTGCCGGCTATGTCGGGCAGGGCGGGAAAGAACACCGCATCGAAATCCTCCTGCCTCAAGCGAAACAAGGCGAACTCGAAACCTGGTTTATCGAGAAATTCCGTCACAAGGTTGCCCAACCGCTGGATGTCCGGTTTTCGGATAAAATTACCTTCGGCTTCAAGATCGGCGTCGCCGGCAAAGGCAGCCACGTTAATTTCAGCGAAGGGCTGATCCAGGTTTTTTCCGAATTTTGCTCGCCCCGTTTCCGGAAATATTTCTTCCCCCGAAAGGAGTCGTAATCAACGATGGGGGATTATTATTTCCTGATGTGCCTGTTTCCGCCGCTGCCGTCATCCCTGGGCGACAAGCCGGTGATGCCGTTTGCTGAGATCAGCCGGATGGCGCACCGCCATGTCAACCCGCCGCACGATTCTCTGCTTCGGGCCTGGCTTTCCACGATCGATGCGGCAAACTGGGAAAACATGGAACAGGGGGTGGATTTTTTCCTTGAAGGCGGGGCTCTGACGCGCGAAGCAATGGAAGCCCGGCAAAATCTCCCCCCTTTTATCCGGCAGTTTATGGAAGAAAGGGAGCGGGGCATCCAGCGTCCCCACATCTATGACCGGCTCTGGGAACTCTGTTACAAATCCCTGCTGATCCTGGCGGAACAGGAGGGCTGCCGCTTTCTGATCGACTATGTTTCCTGGGAGATCGATTTGCGCAATCGCCTGACGGCCCTCCGGCTTCGGGATCGCGGGGCAAACGCCGCCGATCATATCCTGATGCCGGGCCTGGGATCATTCGACTTTACGGCGCTTGTGTCTCAGTTAGAGGGTCAAATAAATCCCCTGGAAGCGGAGCGCATCATCGATCTTGAGCGTTTGAAACAGATTTGCAGTTGTCAGGGCGTCGATCCCTTTTCTCTGGATGCCGTCCTGACCTACCTGGCGTGCGCTGCTGTTTACGACCGCTGGGAAAAGCTGCAAAAATCGTACGATATCGATAACTATCTATATTACGGAGGTTGAACGTGGTTGGTCTTACCAAGGGTCACATCATTGCGGTCAACGGCCCCCTGGCAACCTGTGAGGTCGGACAGGGTTGTGACGTCCTCCAGAATGAAGTGGCTTATGTAAACTGTCAGGGGACGTCCCTCAAGGCGGAGGTCATCCGCATCCGGGGGAGACAGATCGACATGCAGGTCTTCGAAAGCACTACGGGGATGCAGATTGGGGATGAGGTGGAATTTTCCGGTGAACTCCTCTCGGCGACTTTGGGACCGGGCATTCTGGGCATGATCTACGACGGCCTGCAGAATCCCCTGACGCAACTGGAAAACGAACAGGACTTCTTCCTGAAGAGGGGCCAATATTTAAAGGCCTTGGACGAAGAAAAATTATGGGAATTTACGCCCGCCGTGTCCGTCGGCGCCGTCGTCAAAGCCGGTTATTATCTGGGAAGTGTTCCCGAGGGGATTTTCAAACATCACACCCTTGTTCCCTTAAGTTTGATGGGAACCTGGGAAGTCGTGCAGATCATGCCCGCCGGCGCCTACCGCGTGAGTGACAAGGTCGCCGTCCTTAAAAATGTGCAAAACGGCCAGGAACAGCCCGTGACCCTCAAACAGGAATGGCCCGTCAAGATGCCCGTCCGGACCTATGACGAGCGTCTGCTGCCCAACCGGCAACTCCTGACCCAGTGCCGCCTCATCGATATCTTTTTCCCCCTGGCGGAAGGGGGAACGGCCTGTGTTCCCGGCCCTTTCGGCGCCGGCAAGACCGTTTTGCAGCAGATCATTTCCCGTTATGCCGAGGCGGATGTGGTCATTATCGTCGCCTGCGGCGAGCGGGCCGG
>JAFGHS010000079.1 GCA_016930075.1 Deltaproteobacteria bacterium | reverse complement strand
GTCCGAGCGGCTGAAGGAGCACGACTGGAAATCGTGTGTATGCCCTCAAAGGTGTACCGGGGGTTCGAATCCCCCTCTCTCCGCCATCTATTCAGAATAATGATAGCCGGGCCCCGTGCAACGAAGGATTGTAAACCCCGCCAGGTCCGGAAGGAAGCAACGGTAGCAATAACCGGCGTGTGCTGCGGGCAAACCCGGCTATCTTTTTTTGAAAAGTCCGTGATCATTTCATCATAACGCATCAAATTACGGCATATTTCGGGAGAATAAATGGAATACCGTGTCCTATCGCGAAAGTGGAGACCCCAGAGCTTTGCAGATGTTATCGGGCAGGACCATGTCGTCAAAACTCTCGGCAATGCCATTCGCCAGAACCGTATTGCACACGCTTTTATTTTCAGCGGTCCGAGGGGCATAGGAAAGACATCGATTGCACGCATTATGGCCAAGGCCGTCAATTGTATAGAAGGCCCCACCGATGTTCCATGCAATCAATGCGCGAGCTGCCGGGAAATTACCGACGGCATTTCCATTGATGTGCATGAAATCGACGGCGCCTCCAACCGCGGCATCGATGAAATCAGGGAATTGCGGGAAAATGTGAAGTTCTCGCCCGTATCCTCGCGCTATAAGGTCTATATCATTGATGAAGTGCATATGCTGACGAGAGAGGCATTCAACGCTTTACTAAAAACGTTGGAAGAACCTCCGTCCCACGTCATATTCATCTTTGCAACGACGGAAACGCATAAAATCCCTTCAACCATCCTGTCACGCTGCCAGTGCTTTGATTTTAAAAGAATTTCTCTTCGAGAGATCGGCGAAAATTTGCGCCGCATATGTGAATCTGAAAAAATCGGCATCAGTGAAGCTGGCCTCATGTGGATCGCACAGGCCGCCGATGGAAGCGCCAGGGATGCCCAGAGCATCCTTGACCAGGTGATTTCTTATGCGGAAAACAATGCCGTGTCCGACGAAGATATTGAAGCGCTCCTCGGTCTGACGGACAGAAAGTTTCTGTTTACATTTTCCGAAGCCGTTATAGAGAGGAACGCTGCAAGATGTTTAACATCCGTTGAAGATGCCTATTATGCCGGCGTCGATATGAAATTCTTCTATCAGATGCTGCTCAATCATTTCAGGAATCTCTTGCTGTTGAAAATCCTCGGCGACAGCCGCGGCGTGTTGGAATTGACCGGTGACGAATCAGGCGCCATGAAAAAGCAGATAACAAAATGCACACGGCATACGCTTCAGCAATATCTGGATATTTTGATGGACGAAGAAGAAAACATCAGAAGAAGCCTGAATCCCAGATTAAACCTGGAAGCGGTTCTCGTGAGGATGGCTTATCTGGAGCCCGTTGTTCCCATAGATCATATCCTCTTAAGGATTGAAGACATCGAACGAAAACTGTCGGCAAATACCCCATTGTCGCATAAAACGCTCACAAATAAAGTAGAGGAGCCGCCCGGCGAGATTTTTTTCACAGGCCGTGAAGAAAAGATGAACGAGATAAATAAAGAGAAAAGGACGGGTCAATCTGAAAACCACGTACCTGAAGAGAACGGCATTGAAGAAAATCCGTCTGCAAGGGCATCTTACGAATACCGTCCCGAATCTTTTCACAGGGATTTCCTGAATTTTGCAAAAGAAAAAAATTCCCGGTTATCCTCCAAAATTGAGCCCGGCAAACTCACCTATGAACAGGGATGCCTGACGATTGCTTTTCCCGTCGGATACATCTTCGCCGATAATATTAAACAGCCGGCGCAGCAAGACGGACTTGCGGCTATCGCCAAGGCCTTTTTCGGGAAAGAAGTGATCGTTAAGATTGAATCCATGACACAAGAAGATGATCATGAAAAAAGGGGAAACAACGGCAATCAAAAGAACAGCGACAGGAAGAGAGAAGCCCTTCAGGGACCCCTTTTGCAGAAAATTCTGGATGTGTTTACGGAATCTGAAGTACGGGAAGTTCAAGAAAAAAAGGCCGTTAAAAAAGACATTAAAGAATAGGAGGTTTATCCCTTGCAACAGAATTTTGGAAATATCATGAAACAGGCAAAAAAGATGCAGGAACGGATGGCGCGAATTCAGGAGGAACTGGAATTGAAAACGGTGGAGGCCTCGTCCGGAGGGGGCATGGTTTCCGTCGTTGTCAACGGTAAATATGAACTCGTGTCACTGAAAGTTGACAAAGAAGTCGTCAATCCCGAGGATCTGGAAATGCTCCAGGACCTCATCATTGCCGCGGTCAATGAAGGCATTCGCAAGGCGCAGGAAATGGCGGCCGCGGAAATGTCCAAGGTTGCAGGCGGACTGAACATACCGGGATTGACCTAAAGGATGACAAAACATGACAGGTTACGCCTTGCCTATTAAACGGCTGATTGAAGAGCTCTCAAAATTTCCCGGGATAGGAGAAAAAACAGCCACACGATTGGCGTTGCACATTCTTCACGCCTCCGATGAAAATGCCGCGATGCTTGCGGAAAGCATTCTCGATGTGAAGCGAAAAATACACCTTTGTCCGGTTTGTTTTCATCTGACGGAAAGCGACAAGTGTGATGTTTGCAGCGATCCTTCAAGAGACGGGCAATCGATATGCGTTGTTGAAGAACCGGATACCCTTATTGCCATTGAAGAAAGCGGGAGCTTTCGCGGGACTTACCATGTCCTGCACGGCGCTCTGGCGCCCCTCGACGGCATCGGTCCGGACCACCTGAAGTTAAAGGAACTCCTGGATCGTATTGTTGCGAATCATATAAAAGAGATCATTATCGCCACCAATCCCAATGTCCAGGGGGAAGCGACGGCGCTGCTCATTGCAAAAATGTTAAAGGGCATGGACGTCAAAATATCAAGAATAGCCTGCGGCGTCCCCATGGGCGGGGATCTCAAATATACAGACCGAATGACGCTTGCGAAGTCTCTTGAATATCGAAGGATTGTCTGATGAGATTTACGGAATGTCAGGCTGCAACCGCGGGATTATAATCATTTATGCCGTCCATGACTGATGATAAAGTAGATCAACCTGATAGTCTGAAAATTTAAACGGATAACGTGTGAAATTTCAAAGTCCTGAAATATTATCCGTTCACATCGGCAAATAATCGTTGACATGGTTTTGGAATTATTATATCTGCGCCACTTAGCCTAAAAAGCAATATGAATTGTCCAATCAAAGCGGAGATGCTGAAATGATAGAAATACGATGGCATGGAAGAGGCGGTCAGGGAGCGGTGACATCGGTGGAACTGCTTGCCGTGGCAGCCATTGAAGAGGGCAAGTTTGCCCAGGGGTTCCCAAGCTTCGGTCCCGAGAGGCGTGGGGCGCCCGTTGCGGCATTTAACCGCGTCGATACGAAAAGAATCAAGAGCCGTGCCGGCATATATAAGCCCGACGTGGTGGCTGTTCTTGATGAAAGTCTGATCGATCTGGTTAATGTAGTCGAGGGGTTGAAGCCACAGGGAATCCTGATCGTCAACACGCAAAAGACCGCCGGGCAGATTGCCAAGGCAACGGGTTTTAAAGGCCATATCGGCGTCGTTGACGCGAGGGGGATTGCCATGCACGAAATGGGTGTGTCCATCGCGAATACTACCATGATCGGCGCCCTGATCAAGGCAACCGGCGTTGTTACCATGGACGCCATGAAATCGCCCATCGATCACAGGTTCGGGCGCATCGCGGATAAAAACATGAATGCCATGACCAGGGCATATAACGAGATAAAAATCAGTTAGACGACAGAGGGTGATATAATGGTGAACAGAAAATGGCCGGAAACATGGCAGGAAGTCAATCCAGGCTGCATGGTCTTTGAGCCGGGAAGCGCGAGTGAATACCACACCGGCACCTGGAGATCTCAAAAACCCGTATGGAACAATGAAAAATGCATCAAATGCGGCATCTGCTATATCTTTTGCCCCGAGGGGTGCATTCATGAAGGGGCGGATGGATATTTTTCCGCGGACATGGATTATTGCAAGGGTTGCGGCATTTGCGCGCATGAGTGCTGGCCCGCCGCCATCTCGATGGTTGAGGAGGGTTAGTTATGTCTAAAAGAATCGGTATGGAAGTGTCGATTGCCGCCGCAGAGGCCGTAGCGCTTTGCCGGATAGACGTTGCCGCCGTCTATCCCATTACGCCCAGCACGCATATTGCGGAGCATTTATCCTCCATCGTAAGTGACGGAAAACTGGACGCCGAATTCATCACTGTGGAGTCGGAGCACTCGGCCATGAGCGGCATCATGGGCGCATCGGCCGCAGGGGCCAGGGCCTTTACAGCGACGGGATCCCAAGGTGTGATGTACATGCATGAAATGTTGCCTGTCGCTTCGGCTATGCGGCTTCCCGTTGTCATGGCTATCGGCAACCGGGCAGTTTCCGGTCCCTTAAATATTTTAAACGATCACGGCGACATTATGATGGAACGCGACACCGGCTGGATATCTCTTTTTGCACAGAACGGTCAGGAAGTGATCGATATGATTATTCAGGCCTTCAGAATCGCCGAACACAAGGATGTTATGCTGCCGGTCAACGTCAATATCGACGGCTTCATTCTGACCCACATGGTGGAAGCCATGGACATGCCGGACCAAGATGAGATCGATCGATTTTTGCCGCCGTTTGTGCCCTATGCAACGCTTCATCCGGACAGGCCTGTTTCCATGGGAACTTTTGCAGGCAACGACATCTATACGGAAATATCCAAATCCAAAGACGCCGCCCTGATCAATGCCAAAAAAACTATCCTGCAGATCTGGAAGGAATGGGAGAAACTCTTTGGCCGCAAATATGAACCGATTGAATCTTATCGGGCCGATGATGCGGAAATCCTGCTTCTCACCATGGGGTCCATGGGCGAGACGGCCGAGATGGCCATCGATGCCCTGCGGGCGAAGGGGATGTCTGTGGGCTTGCTCAAATTTAAGCTCTGGCGGCCCTTTCCCTTTGATGAACTCAAGAAGGCGGTCAAAGGCGCAAAAATTCTAACAGTGATCGACCGGGCCATCTCTTATGGCGGACCGGGCGGACCGCTCGGCATTGAAGTGAGGTCGGCTCTGTATGATGAAAGCAGTCGTCCGGCCATTTTCAATTACATTATCGGATTGGGCGGCCGGGATGTGACGCCGGAAGATTTTATGACCATCCTCAAGAGCAGCGCATCCCAGGCAAAGAAAAAAGCGATGAAAGAGCGGTACGTCATCTATGGAGTCAGGGAATCATGAAGAAAGCAAATGAACAGGGACATCTGGTAACGGATTTTGACTTATACGCGCCGAAGCTGGTGGAGAAGGAAGAGTATTTTTCAAGCGGGCACCGCGCCTGTCAGGGCTGCGGAGAAGCATTAGCCGTCCGATTGATGACCAAAGCCCTTGGAAGGGATGCCGTTATCGCCTGCGCTACGGGGTGTATGGAGATCATTTCGTCCAATTATCCCTTTACGGCCTGGAAAAATCCATGGATCCATGTGGCGTTTCCCAATGCCGCCTCCGTGGGGGCAGGCGTCGAAGCGGGTCTTAAAACCCTGAGGAGAAAAGGACGCATCGCCGACCGGCGCATCAAGGTGGTCAGCATGGGCGGTGACGGCGGCACGGCGGACATCGGCATCCAGGCCCTGTCGGGCGCCATGGAACGGGGCCATGACATGCTTTATGTGTGTTTCGACAACGAAGCCTACATGAACACAGGCATTCAGCGTTCCAGTCAGACGCCTTTCGGATCGTCGACGACGACGGCACCGGCAGGAAAGGTCAGTAGCGGCAATAAGCGCTGGAAGAAGAACATGCCCGAGATCATGGCGGCCCACGGCATCCCTTACGTAGCAACGGCGTCGCACAGTTATCCCCTCGATTTCATGGCCAAGGTGAAAAAGGCCGTCGGCATTGAAGGTCCTTGCTATATCCATTGCTATTCCGCCTGTACCACGGGTTGGCGGATTCCCAGCGATTCAGCCATCAAAGTGGGCCGGCTTGCCTTGGAGACAGGGGTTTTCCCCCTTTATGAAATAGAAAACGGGGCCTATCGGATGACCGTCGAGCCCCCAAAAAAGAGACGGCCCGTCAATGATTATCTGAAGCTCCAGGGGAGATTCCGTCATCTTACGCCGGATCAGATCGATATTATTCAGGAACGCGTTGATGAAGAATTCGAAAAGCTTCTCAAAAAGATAAAACATAGTTAACAAAATACTTTAACAATCATTAAGCAACCAGGTGATTTTACATGAATAAAGTCATGAATAAGAAAATTAAAGAAATCATTGGAAAATATGATGTCGATAAGACGTCCCTTATCGCCATTCTTCAGGATATGCAGAATGAATTTCGGTATCTGCCGAAGGAAGCCCTGGTGGAAACGGGAAAACATCTCGATATGCCCCTGGCCCGAATTTATGAAGTCGCGACGTTTTACAACGCCTTCAGCCTGAAGCCGCGGGGCAAGTATCTGGTCGAGGTTTGCGCCGGGACGGCCTGTCATGTGAAGGGAGGCTTCAATCTCCTGGAGAAACTGGAGCGGGAATTAAACATCAAGTGCGGTCAGACCACGGAAGACGGTACGTTTACGCTCGAACAGGTGCGATGCCTTGGCTGCTGTTCCCTTGCGCCGGTGGTGCGCATTGACAACAATATTCATGCTTACTTGACTCAGGATAAAATCCCCAGGATCCTGAAAAACTATAAAAAGTAGGAGAGGGAAAGTGAGTAAGATTGTAAAAATTGAAGATTTGAATAAGGCCGCACAAAAAGGCCTCGTAACCCTGATGCCGAAAAAGACAAAGATTATGGTCGGCATGGCTACCAGCGGCATTGCCTCCGGAGCGGCAGAGGTTTATAAGGCGCTTGATGAAGAGATCAAGAAGCGAAAGCTCGGAATCATCTTAAAAAAGACCGGCAGTATGGGCATGGACTGTATTGAGCCCCTCGTCGATGTGGTATCGCCCAATATGCCCCGCATGGCCTTCGGCAGGATGACGGCAAAGAAAGTGCCGGCCCTGATCGATCAGATTGTGAAAGGGGCCATCGAGACCGAGAAACCTGTCTATGTGATAGATGAGGAAGAGTTCATCTGCACGGATAAAAAAATCAAATATTTAAAAGGAAGGCGTCCGGCGGCTCTGAAGGATATACCGGCCATCGGAGATGTGCCTTTTTACGCAAAGCAGGTCAAACTGGCGACAAGAAACTGCGGTGTTATCGACCCGGAAAATATCGATGAATACATCGCAAGAGGCGGCTATTTCAGCATCTATAAGGCGTTGACCAAAATGAAGCCGGATGCCGTCATTGACGACATCATCAAATCCGGTTTGAGGGGTCGCGGCGGCGGCGGGTTTTTAACGGGAAACAAATGGCGATCCTGCAGAGAAGCTAAAGGAGACATCAAGTACGTTCTGTGCAACGGTGATGAAGGCGACCCGGGCGCTTACATGGACCGGAGCTTGATGGAGGGCGACCCCCACAGCGTCATCGAAGGCATGATCATCGGCGCTTACGCCATCGGTGCCTGTGAAGGTTACATTTATGTCCGGAACGAATATCCTCTTGCCGTTGCCAACCTGGCAAAGGCTATCGAGCAGGCCAGGGACTATGGCCTTCTGGGGAAGAAAATATTGAAATCGGGGTTTAATTTCGACATTCGGATCAGCAAGGGTGCAGGCGCCTTTGTCTGCGGAGAATCGACGGCGCTCATGGCCTCCCTCGAAGGCAAGGCAGGAGAGCCCCGGGCCAAGTACATCCACACGGTGGAGCACGGCCTTTGGGACAGACCATCGAATTTAAATAATGTCGAGACTTGGGCAAATGTCCCACTGATTATTGCCCGGGGCGGCAAATGGTTTGCCGGCATTGGAGACAAGGCAAGTGCGGGCACCAAGGTCTTTTCCCTGGTCGGCAAGGTTAACAATATCGGCTTGGTCGAAGTGCCGATGGGCATTCCGATGAAGGATATCGTTTTCGATATTGGCGGCGGCATTCCCGAAGGCAGGGCATTTAAGGCCGTCCAGACGGGAGGCCCCTCCGGCGGCTGTATTCCGGCAACAATGGAGAATCTCCCCGTTACATATGATGATCTGTGGAAGGCCGGCTCCATGATGGGATCGGGCGGTATGATCGTCATGGACGACAAAACCTGCATGGTGGATCTGGCCCGGTATTTTATTGAATTTCTGGAATCCGAATCGTGCGGAAAGTGCGTGCCTTGCCGAGAGGGTGTTCATCGGATGCGGCAGATCCTGGAAGACATCTGTGCCGGAAAAGGGCGGAAGGGAGACATCGAACTGCTGGAGAATATGTCTGCAGCGATTATCGACGGCTCACTTTGCGGTCTGGGCAGCAGCGCCCCCAACCCCGTCCTGAGCACCATCAAATATTTCCGGGATGAATACGAGGCCCACATCCGGGATAAAAAATGCCCGGCAGCGGTGTGCAAGGCCTTGATCAAATATCGCATCGATGTGGATAAGTGCACGGGCTGCGGCCGGTGCCCGAAGGTCTGCCCCACCGGAGCCGCCCGGGGCAAGATCAAGCAAGCTCACACCATCGATCTGAAAACCTGTATTAAGTGCGGCGCCTGTCTGGAAAGCTGCAATTTTGACGCAATCATTGTGGAATAAAAGGTATGAAAATGGTTAATATAGTCATTGATGGCAAGAAGATTAAGGCACAGGAAGGGGCAACGATACTCGAGGCAGCCCGTGAGAACGGCGTTCAAATCCCGACGTTGTGTTCCCATGAATCTCTGGAACCTTCGGGAGCATGCCGGCTTTGCGTCGTGGAGGTGAAAAAAGGAAACCGCACCCGTATTGTGACGTCGTGCATATATCAGGTGGATGAAGGGATATCCGTAGACACGCAGTCGGAACGCGTAAAGGGCGTCCGTCGCATTGTCATGGAACTGCTGATGGCGAGGAATCCCGAGTCTGAAGTGATTGCCGAATTAGCCGAGAAACTGGGCGTTACGCCGCAGAAACGCTTCATTCCCGATGAGGACAAGGGCAAATGCATTCTCTGCCGGCTGTGCATCAAGACCTGTGAAAGCATTGTGGGCGTTTCGGCCATCGGTTTTTCCGGCCGCGGGGCTGCGAAAATCGTCGGGACGCCTTTTGACGAAAATTCTGATGTTTGCATCGGCTGCGGCGCCTGCGCCTATGTCTGCCCGACGGGACACATTCAGATGGAATCCACCGAGGATACCCGGACCATCTGGGGCCGAACCTTCAAGATGAAAGCCTGCGATGTCTGCGGACGATATTTCGCACCGGAAGATCAGTTGAAATACATCAGTAAAAAAACCGGTGTTCCTGTCAAGAATCTGTCGACTTGTGTAAGCTGTAGATAAAATCGACGTATTCCCCAGTAGCTCAGTCGGTAGAGTCCCGCCGCAAAGCGGGATTAACCAGCTGGAGCATTGGGGTTAGGAGAAGAAACAAAGAAAAATGTTCCCCAGTAGCTCAGTCGATAGAGTCCCGCTGCGAGGTGGGATTAACCATCTGAAGAATGGGGGTTATAGAGAAACAATGTTCCCCAGTAGCTCAGTCGGTAGAGCGGCTGGCTGTTAACCAGCATGTCCGTGGTTCGAGTCCGCGCT
>JAFGHS010000078.1 GCA_016930075.1 Deltaproteobacteria bacterium | reverse complement strand
GCCACGCCGGCCCTTAACTGATTGATGATTTCTCCTATTTTTGAGTAGTGTTTATAAAACAGTTCGAATGTGACAACGGTTCTTGCCCCGCTATCTTTTTCCTGATCCAGCGCAGCGCTCACCTCTTCTTTTATATTCCGGACGACATATTCAATCACTTCGACAAAGAGTTCGCGCTTGTCCCGAAAATAGTGGTAAAAAGTGGGAGCAGATATTCCGACAGCCCCGGCAATGTCTCTGATATTTGTCAGATAATATCCCCTGTCGGCATATAATTTAAGAGTGGCCTCGATAATATCTTTCTTTTTCTCCTTTCCCTGTTCACTTTTTATTCTCTGTTTGCTTATCTCCGTTTTTCCTTTTGTCAGCGTATAATGCTCCGACATTCTGTGCTTGATAAAATCCAGGGGTACCCGGGACGCCTTTGTCGACTTCAGGTAATTCATTTTGATATTTTGGATCACTTCCAGTCTTTTTAAATGGCTCTGGTCGTAGTAAGCCATCGTTTTCCCCGTCTTGTACGGCTGGTGCAGCAAACCATACCAAATATAGTGATGGATTGTCGATCTGCGGATGCCGGATCTTTCTTCCAATTCCCTGATAGTCATGTCCGTCTTCTTTTTCATGGTGCCTCCAATTAACACGTAAATAAAAAGAATCCCCGCATAAAATTACAACGTAAACATTATAGAGCAACTTTATAAAGTAAAAATCCTGGAATGGCTCTGATGCAGGCTATTTTGAGCCCCGCACCAAGTTATACAAATAAATATTATGTCATGTAATCAATTACTTATTGTATTAACATGCGTTTGGCTACAAGATTTTTTTGTTTGACAAAATATCATATCTCTATATAGATTTCAACGCTATAAAGTAAAGTAACTTCATAGATTATGGTGTTACTTTCTAAAACAGGAGAAGCGGGGCATCGCGTCAGATGAAAGGTGTTTAGCAGGCCGGGCATCTCACAAGAGCCGATAAACGGGGAAGAAAGCGAACGCGACCCGGCATGCGCACATTCAACGCGCCGGAACAGTCCCTGCGTCATATGACTTTCCATATTGATAATGAACAGACTTTAAGTGAAAAATATCCGATAGATGGCCGCACCCCCCCCCCGGCACCGTATGTAAAATTCATCCACCCCTTTATAAAAGGGGGAAAAAATATTCATGCCGCATGGCATCCCGCAGAGTCATGCGGCAATGATTTTTTTAGGTTTTCTGCCTATCGGGGCGCTGTATAGCGTCGGGGGGCTGGCTCTAATCCTGAATACCGTTCGATCCCCCCTATGGATTTCGGTGTTTTGCCAGGACTGTGATCATGGGGTCCGTTGCAACGAAGCAGGGTTTCCATGTCTCGCGTTTCCTCTGTGAAGTCATGGCAATGCATGCGAAAAGAAAGCAGACGTTCCCTTTGCATGGTCATCCCTCCCGCAGGGTGGGATCGGCGCAAGAGACATAAAGCAGGCAGCCTGAATTTCATGTACCGGTCGGGATTTATTACAAACTGATAAATCTTTTATCAGGAATGATTATAAGGATGAGGAGGTGATGAAAAGGGTTTGGGTGACACATGTTGCCGCGACAGGAATGTACGATCTGCCTGCCTTCAGCAACACCGGCCTCTCGAATAATCAATCTTCAGAGCTTTGCCGGTTGCTGGGAAATGAAGGTCTGATTCAGCAATCAGACATGATGAGACAGGCACGGGCGGCCCGGGACGAGGGTCTGCATTGCGTGCATCCGTCGGGGTTAACCAAAAACTGATTTATCAGGGGGTTATCAAAAGATAAGGAGGATATATTAATGAAAAGGGTTTTGGTGTTTATTTTTACAGCGATGCTTTCCCTGGCGATTGCTTCTCCTGGCTTTGCGCTGGTGAACCTTACGAAATCACTGAGTCTCGGCATCAATGTTTACACTGCCCACTATTTTTACCACGGCGACAAGGAGTTTATGGCAAAAGGTGTTCCGGCAGGCCAAACGACGCTGAAGGCAGACGCCGAAAGATGGGAGAGTTTTTCCAATACCACAAGCGTTATGATTATTCGGTGGGCCATGCCGAATTACGGGCTTGTATTAATACCTAACATCGACAGCGACAAGGAGAGCTTGGGGGTGCCGATTGCCTACGGTTATTGGTATATTACCCCCAAACTGAGATTTCAGGTCGGGAAGGGAACCAGCCTGTTTTCGGAAATTCAGCCCCATGCCGCGACGGCGGGAGGAGAACAGAAAGCGACCGGGATCGCCTACGGCAACTATTTCACAGGATACAACGCTTACGCCAGGGTCCAGTATAGAATAGGCAGAGGAGAGATCAAGGCAGGCATCGTCGATCCCCGCGCAACGGACGGCATATATATCAACACCCTCGGCTTCACGTCCAACGGCGGAAAGATCGACAATGCATCCGTCATCCCGAAGTTCGAGTTGGCCTACTGGTACAACCTCCCCACCCGAGCCGTAAGGGCGCAGATTCAGACCTCGGCCTTCTGGCAGAAACAGACATTCGACAACGTGAAGGGACCGGACAATGAAGTCGTGTCTTACGGTCTGGGACTGGGTCTCGACGGCGATCTCGGACCGGTTCACGTCATGGCCGAGGTCACCTATGGGCAGAACTGGTTCAATACAAGGGGGTATGGTTATCCCATTATGCAAACCTTTCTGTATTACCCCAGTTTATTCACCAACACGGTGTCCGGATGTTATGGCGGCAAAGTTGATAAAGCCGGAAACATGCAAAATGCAAAGCTGTGGGCCGGTTTTATCGAGGCGGGGTATAAGATCGGGCCAGCGCGGCCAAGCCTCATTTTCGGCCGCATGTCGACGGAAAGAAGCGTCAACGGTCTTAAGGACAATGTTATTCTCAAGGAATACGGCGTGAGATGTCCCATTCAGGTCCACAAGAATTTAGAGATCAGCCCGGAATTCATGATATTCGATAACGGCATTATCACCGTAGGCGGAAAGGATTATGATTTCGGAAAAGAATGGTCGGCCGGTGCGGTTTTCTCATTCAGATTTTAGGAAAGCGGGATTCGCAGGGACTGTCCATATCATTTGAAGGATGGTTCAAGTGAATCAAGGACCATGAGAAACCGGTCGGTCACAATTTTTCTATCAATGATCGTAAAAAGTTACAGATAGAAAGGAGAAAGGATTCATGAAGAAATTTTTAGCATCCATTTTTGCAGTATTAATCGTTCTGGCCTTCACCTCGCCGGTACAGGCGGAAAAAGTGACCCAAACGCTCGATATGGGCGTGAAGCTGTTAGTCGATGCCTATTATTATAAACAGGATAAAGAAGGCATGGCCCGGACCGTCGGCGCAACCAGAAGCGCCGGACTGAAAAAGGGTACGACCACCCTTGAAGAAGATCTGACGCAGACCTATCTGACGGTCAACAGCCGGAGCGCTCTGTATATTACATGGAACGACAAAGATAAAATCGGCTTCAGCGTTGTTTCCAACCTCGATGGGGAAAATTACAACATGGGCGTTTTATTCGCTTACGGCTTCTGGAGCATCACGCCCAATTTCCGGATCCAGACGGGAAAGGGAACCACGCTGTTCTCCGACCTCGAGCCAACCACAACCCTGGGCTGCCTCGGAAAAGGTACGGCTGTGATTGATTCGTTGAACAAAATGTACGGCGTCGGTTACGGCAACTATTTTTCCGGTTATAATACCTACTTCCGTGCTGAGTATCGTCTGGGCGATATCGGGTATCTTAAGGCAGGCATCGTAGACCCTCGCGTCATAACCTCTACGGCACCGGCTTTTTTTAACGGTCAAAATAACGGCGCCGCCGTGGACAACAGCACCAAAATTCCCAGATTTGAACTCTCTGTTCCCCTTCGCTTCGGTCCGGTGGGATTATACCCCAGCGGCTTCTGGCAAAAGCAGTCATTCAACAATGTAAAGGCAGGATGGGATGACAGCGTCACGTCTTACGGTCTTTCACTGGGTGCAAAGGCCGACTTCCGTTCGGTATTCTTTATGGCCGAGGTCAACTACGGGGAAAACTGGGCCAACACCAAGGACCAGACCTACCCCCTCAAAAATCCGGATTATTTGACATTCGGATCTCAAGTGTCCAGCGCCAAAGTCGATTCCACCGGAAAAGTTCAGAATTCCAAAGCCCTGGGGTGGTGGATGCAGGCAGGGCTAAACCTGGGAAAGGCATCGCCGAGCATCATTTTGGGCCGGCAGGAGTACAGCCGGGAATATGATCATGTAAAGGATGAGATGAAAACCATGATGTATGGAATCACATGCCCTATCGATATTACCAAGGGATTTAGGATTGTACCGGAGGTTATGATTTATGAAAACGGCAGCAGCAACAAGATCGCCGGGGCCGAATATGATTTCGGCAAGGAACTGCTGGCCGGCATGCAGTTTGAATTTACTTTTTAGACCCTGAATTTGCAGCGTCAGGAAAGAAATAACGGACTAACCATTTAGGAGACCACGCTGCCTGGGTGTTGGCAGATTGATAAAATATCCCGGGCGGGATAAAACGGTTGCCTGAATGGTTAGTCCGTAAGATGGAATTATTGGAAAAAAGACCGAAACACGGAAGTAGGAGATACGTTGATGTTGAGATTTTTGACGAGACGAATTCTGACGATCATCCCCCTGACTCTCGTAATGGCCATCATGATGTTTTTCTTAATGAGGCTCCTGCCGGGTGATCCGGCCAGTCAGTTATTAGGTCTGGAGGCAACGCCTGAAGAAATCCATGCCCTGAAGGTTGAAATGCGTCTGGATCAACCGGTTTACGTTCAACTGATCACCTGGCTCGGGGGCCTTGCCACCGGTGACCTGGGAGAATCTTTCTATCACAAGATGCCGATCAGCAAAATACTTTTCAACCATCTGATTCCCACCTTGAAACTAACCCTTTTTTCATTGTTTTTTGCCGTCATCATCGGGACTTGCGCCGGCCTGGTCAGTGCCGTTAAGCAAAATTCCCTGACCGACCGCATTCTGGTGGTCATCTCTACGTCCTTCATGGCCATTCCCGGCATGTGGCTCGGCCTTTTATTGGTTTTATTTTTCGGCGTGGTCCTCGGCTGGTTTCCCGTGGCGGGGTATGAATCGTTTCGTGACGGCGGGTTTGGAAGTTTTAAATACCTGGTGCTTCCCGTGCTCGCCATGGCGACGGCGGAAATCGGCATCTTAACCAAGATGGTTCGCGCCCGCATGCTGGATGTCCTGCATCAGGACTATGTTTTGACCGCCAAATCAAAGGGATTGCCGTTCTGGAAAGTGATTTTTAAACATGCCTTTAAAAACACGCTGATTACCGTAGTGACCCTTTCGGGGATGATGCTGGCCGCTTTAATGGGGGGAGCGGTCATCACGGAAAATATTTTTGCCATACCGGGCATGGGGCGTCTGATTGTTGCCTCCATAGCGAGGAGGGATTATCTGGTCGTGCAATCGGCCATTATGTTCATAACTTTTCTTTATCTTTTTCTTAATTTCCTGGTGGATGTCGTTTATGCCTTTTTGGATCCCCGGGTCTCTTACGGGTCTTTGAAAAGTTGAGATGAACCCCGCGAAAAGAACGATGGTGCTGTGATGAACAAAGAAACAACCGCCCTGGAAGAAACAAAGCCGATTGAGGCGGCGGTTATGAGAAAAAGGCGGGAATCGGGGTTTAGGGTATTATTTAGAAATCCCCTGGCCATTCTGAGTTTTCTGTATCTGGCAGGCATGGGACTGGCGGCCGTCGCGGCTCCCTGGGTTGCCCCGTATGGCCCTAACTATATGGATATCGATGCACGCTTTACGGCGCCCGGATTTCATCACTGGCTGGGAACGGATCATTTGGGACGGGATGTCTTAAGCCGAATGATCTTCGGGGCCAGGACGACGATGGGGGTCAGTCTGGCCGTCGTTATGACATCGGCCCTTGCGGGAACAGCTCTGGGATTGATCAGCGGTTTTTTTCGGAAGGCGGACGAGATCATCATGCGCATCACCGATCTTCTGATGGCCTTTCCCCCTTTGATCGGCGGTTTGGCCATTATGGCCTTTTTAGGACCGAGTGTAAAAAATGTCGTCCTGGCCCTCTGGTTGGTAACGGTTCCCCGGGTAGCCAGAATTGTCCGTGGAGAAACCCTGGTTTTACGCGAAATGACCTTTATCAAAGCGGCCCAAATGATGAAGGCCGGGACGGGACGGATCATGTTCCTGCATATTCTGCCCAATATCATGTCCCCCCTGGTCGTCTATTTTACCTTGTTGTTTGCCGGAACAATCATGGCCGAGGCCGGATTGAGCTTCCTGGGAATCGGCTCGCCGCCCGAAGTTCCAAGCTGGGGCCTTGTCCTGAGTGAGGGCCGCTATTACATGAGGAACGCCTGGTGGCTCACGGTGATGCCGGGAGTCGCCATATTTTTAGCGGTATTGTCCTGTAATTTATTGGGAGACGGGATCCGGGATGTCGGCGACCCCAGGCAGTATGGAAAGGCTCGGAAGTAATAACATGGACGGTTTGTCAGTAAATGGAGAAGCCATGCCGCTTTTGTCGGTTAGGGATTTGAAAACCTATTTTAATGTTTTCATGGGGACGGTCAAGGCGGTAGACGGCGTCAGTTTTGATCTGGAGCGGGGCAAGACTCTCGGAATCGTCGGGGAATCGGGAAGCGGAAAAACGGTTTCCTGCTTGTCTCTGGTCAAGCTGATCGCCATGCCGCCTGGGGAGATTGTCGGAGGACAAGCCCTTCTCGACGGAGAGGATTTATTGACCCTGTCGGAGAAAGAACTGCGCAAAGTCCGGGGACGGAAAATCTCAATGATTTTCCAGGAACCGATGACGGCGTTAAATCCATTATTCACCGTGGGAGATCAAATTGCCGAAACGATCCGCCTCCATCAGAAGGTGAATAAAAAAGAAGCCTTTGAGAAGGCCGTAGAGATGCTCACCGCGGTTTCCATTCCCGCGCCGCGCAACCGGGCGTTGAGTTATCCTCACCAGCTTTCGGGCGGCATGAAGCAAAGGGCCATGATCGCCCTGGCCATGTCCTGTCATCCCCAGATCCTGATTGCCGACGAACCGTCCACCGCCCTCGACGTCACCGTGCAGGCGCAGATATTACTGCTCATCGATGAATTCAAAAAAAAGTACGGCACATCGGTCATTCTGGTGACCCATAACATGGGCGTCATCACATCCACGGCCGATGATGTGATGGTCATGTACGTAGGCAAGATGGTGGAACGGGGGAATATTTATGAGGTATTCAACAATCCAAAACATCCTTATACGGTCGGATTGCTGGAGTGCATCCTCAAATCAACCGGCGGCAAGCATGCCCTGAAGACCATGCCGGGGTTCATTCCCAACCCGATCAACAAGCCGAAAGGGTGTGCCTTCAATCCCCGCTGCTCTCGACGGATGAGCATTTGCATGGCGGAGGAACCGCCGGTGGTTGAATTCGGCAAACATGTCGCCGCCTGCTGGCTGTATGCTTAGGAGAAGCCTTGGAATGAGTCACAACAAAGAAGCGACTGTAAAAAAAACTGCTCCGCCAATTGAAAACCACGGGGAAGCTTTTCCCCCGGAAATATTGAAGCTTGACAATATCAAGAAATATTTCAACCTTAAAGGCGGGTTTCTTTCCCGATCAAAAGGATCGATCAAGGCCGTGGACGGCGTGGCCCTCCAAATCAACAAAGGCGATATCTTCGGATTGGCCGGTGAAAGCGGCTGCGGGAAAACGACCCTGGGCTATGTTGCCGGGGGGATTTTGCCGCCGACGGAAGGCACGATTTATTTCGAGGGAAAACCGATCGGCGGCAGCCGGGAAAACCTTTCCGTCAGGGACGTCCAGTTCATTTTTCAGGATATTTCCGGGGCCTTGAATCCCAAATGGATGATCAAGGATATCATTGCCGAGCCCCTTTCCATCCTTGGAGAGCCGGCACGGGTCCGTAAAGAGAAAACCGAGCAGTTTATGAAAGAGGTCGGATTGACCCTGGAATATCTGGATGCTTTTCCCCACGAACTTTCGGGGGGGCAGCGGCAAAGGGTTTCCATTGCCAGGGCCATGGTAACCAACCCCAAGCTCATCGTCTGCGACGAGCCCTTTTCGGCCCTCGATGTATCCGTCCAGGCGCAAATCATTCTGCTGTTGATCAAGCTTAAACAGGAATTTGATTTGACCTACCTGATCATTTCCCATGACCTGGCCCTCCTCGAATATATGTGCAACGTCCTGGCCGTCATGTATCTGGGGGAGATTGTCGAGGAAGCCGCGCCCGCCGATACCTTGTTTACCCATCCCTTACATCCTTACACGAAAGGGCTTTTGGAATCTTTTCTTTTCGCCGATCCCAATAAGCAGCGTATCGATACGATTGAAATATTGACCGGCGAGGTTCCCAACCCGATCCTTCCGCCCGCCGGGTGTCGTTTTCACCCCCGGTGTAAATTGTGCCAAGACATCTGTAAAAAAGAAAAACCCGTCATACGGGAAATCGAAGCAGGCCGTCGCGTGGCCTGTCATTTGGTTTAGTATGACAGATCTTGGGGACAGATTTCAAATCTGTCTCCGGTAATTAAATGAAGGAGGCTATATATATGTTTGAAGTTAAGAAAACGGCGGCTTTATCCGTCGTTGCATTGTCACTGGTCCTGTTTTTTTCATTTCCTTTTCCGTCAAACGCCGCTCAGGTCCGGCCCGGTCCTAAAAAAAGCACGGCTGCCCCGGCGCCCAAGAAGGGCGGCGTTCTGAAAATTGCCTATGCAGCGGATCCCGGAAGTCTGGATTTCCAAAAGGATGCAAACTCGGCCATGTTTGACATTGTCGGCCACATCGTTGAGGCTCTTTTTGAGTATGACAGCGCCTATACGCTTCAACCCATGCTGGCTAAAAGCCATAAGGAAAGCTCCGACCATCTGACCCATGCCATCACCTTGAGAAAAGGGGTTTTATTTCATAATGATCAGGAACTGACGGCGGACGATGTCGTCGCTTCCATTAAACGGCAGCTGAAGGTTACCCGTGTGCCCCTTGAATTAACCGGCCACATGGAGTCGATAACGGCCAAGGACAAATATACCGTGGAAGTCCGTCTCAAAGAACCGTTTCCTGAATTTCTGTATTCCATGACCGTCGGAATCATCCCAAGGGAGCTGGCGGAAAAGTATCCGAAGACCTCCATACCGGACAAGGAGATGATGGGAACCGGCCCTTACCAGATAAAGGAACGGATCCCCGACCGCTATGTCGAACTGGTCCGGTTTGACCGTTATGCGTCCCGGCAGGAAAAAACTGACGGATACGTCGGCAGGAAATATGCCTATGTGGATAAGATTATCTTTTACATCCTGCCGGACCCCGCCGTGCGCCTGATGGGAGCGGAGACAGGGGAATATCACTATGCTTACGGCGTCAACCACGCCGATTATCAAAGAATCATCGACAATCCCCAATTAGACCCGCGCGTCACAAAGACCGCCGCATCCATAGGCTCTATGTTCAATTGCAAGACGGGGCCGTCGGCCAACATCAAGGTGAGGCAGGCGATCCTGGCTGCGCTGGATGCCGAACCGGTGATGAAGGCCGCCTATATCTATCCGCAGCTCTACACTCTGGAAAGCGGTTTCCTTTGGCCTCAGACCAAACAATGGTACACGAAGGCCGGATCACAGTACTATAACCAGAAAAATCCGCAGAAGGCCAAACAACTGCTGAAAGAAGCGGGTTATAAAGGCGAAACCATTATCATGCTCGGCATCGCCGAAATTGAGTATTTGCGAAACGCCTGCATGGTTGTTAATAATCAACTCAGAGAAATCGGACTGAATGTCGATCTCCAGTTGGTGGATCAAAACACCTTTGCCTCCCGGCTGCTCAAGGGCCAATGGCACATCGTCACCGCCGTTTCCGGCTTTGTCCCCATGCCGTCGTTATTTTACTGGACCAGGGAAAAAGAACCCATCACGGGGTGGACGAGTGAAAAGAAGCTCCGGCTGGCCGTCCAGATGCGTAAAGAGACTTCCCAAGCCAAAAGATTCAAGGCCTGGGAAGAAATGCAGGCGCTGGCTTACGAAGAAGCGGCCCGGACAAAATACGGAAACGGATCATCTTTGGCCGCCACCACCATCAAGGCCGCCGGCTGGGGGGAAATGACGGGGGTGCGTTTCTGGAACGTCTGGTTTAAATAATTTGAACATTTTTGGGTGGGTAAAACCGTTTTCTGGTATGATCTGTAAAATTTATGGCAGGAAGGAGCCTATGAAATGAAAAAAATATTCACTTTGTTATGCATCACTTTACTGGCAGTTCTCTTTTCGGGTTGCGGAGAAATGTTGAGAAAAGAGATCGTCACCCAGTCCCTGACGGCAAGATCCGATATCTTCGCTGAGGTCAATAAAGATGAACCGGTTCCTGCCGAATTCGGCGTCGTCCAGATCAATGCCTCGATAAAAACCCGCACGGCGAATCATTACTTAATCAATTTGGGCACATCGGACGTCGGGAAACCCGCTTATCCCTTCGTCATTAATATAGACGGGCAGGCCATGGAATGGAGGATTGACGGGAAAAAAGAGAATACGCCACGATTCGAAAATGGAAAAGAGATGTCTGACGGAGGAGAGGGGATAAGATACGTCCTCAACAAAACGATCAGGCTGAAAAAGGGTTCCCATCGGATGTTTGTCGGACTTTCCCGCGACAACATTATTCAGGAATTTGACCTGAACGTAAAAGAAGGACGTTCCACACTGGAAATTATTCCCGTCTATAAATTCGCCCCGATGATCGATATCCGGAGACCTGAAGGAAACGAGGCCTCCTTTGTGTACGGCATAAACCGTCTCGACATACATTATGACGGCGCCCAGATAAATACATTGCCGGACACCGTTCTCAGGAGAGTTATTGGAAAGTGATTGACAAAAGGCACGCCCGCGTTTCTGACTTGAATATGCCAATAGGGGGCGATGGCCTTATAACGTTGAGGAATTGAACACCCCTTGCAATCTCAAAGGATTTTTTTCAGGCACAGCGGGGCTGTGTTTACCTGCTAAACGCAGCCCCGCTGTGCGAAACGATGCCTCAACAAGCAAATCGTGTCCGTCTTTTTCTATGATAACCCCATTAAACAGGCAAAAAAGAGCGAATCACCGCGTCCATTATGCAGTAACTGCTATAAAGCAACACTATAACGTGAAAATCCCGGAACGGCTGTCAGACAAGCACATCGCACCTTACACCCAGTTATATATTCAAATATAGTATAATATTATTAAATATATACAATATTAACACGGGTTAGATAAAAGATATTTTTTATTTGACAAATCACCATATATCACTATTAAATATCGACACTGTGAAGTAAAGTAGCTTTATAATTTATCCGATCATCAATTAAAATAATAAAATAGGAGGTGTTGCATATGGAACCAGCAGCATTGATGAATGAAAACAGGACGCCGGCATCAACCGGCGCGGATCAGGGGAGCTTTTATTCCGACCGGATCGGGCGGATGAGAGAGGATTTATTATCCAGCCTGTATGCAGGCGATATCGAGCGGGCACGATACTACACCCGTTCATATAAGCAGACGGAAGGCGAGCCGCCTTGCATGCGGGCAGCCAAAGGGCTCGAGGAAACCCTTCGTTACATGTCCATCAAGATCGACAATGACGAACGGATGGTGGGGGCAAAAACGATCAAGAAAGTAGCCGGTCCCATCGGCATCGAGCGCAGCTTCATGGACCGGGTCAACCTTATTGCCATGCCGTTTCACGGAAAGGATCAGGAAGCCATCGCCTGGCTCGAAAGCGGCCACGGCGGCGCGTCGAAATGGTTGAAGGAACTGCTCAATATGCCGGATGACGAGATCCGGGAGATGAAAAAAGATATCAATCCTTACTGGGTGGGCAAGAACATGGTCAGCATCATGAATGCCCGCTGGATGAAGGAAGGTCTTGTCACCAAGGAGCACAACCCCCACCCCAGCGTTGCGGTCGTCGCCCATATGCAGGGTCATGTGACCATCGGGATCAAGAAGGTCCTCGACCGGGGCTTTAAGGGCATTGCCGCCCAGGCGGCCCAACAGCTCGCCCTGCTTACGCCGGGAGAAAAAGACTACGACCAGCGCAAGGACTTCCTGGAATCCGTTGGGGTCGCAGCGGCGGCTGTGTGCGAACATGCCGATCGCTATGCCGCCCTGGCGGAAGAGATGGCCGCCAAGACGAAAGGGGAAAGAAAAGCGGAACTCTTGGCTATTGCCGAACGCTGCCGCCGCGTGCCGGCGGAGCCGCCGCGCACCTTCATTGAAGCCGTGCAAGCCGTCTGGATGACCCAGGTGGTTATGACGATCAGCTACGGTGAGGACTCGATTTTCTGCCCCGGCCGGGTGGACCAGTACATCTACCCCTATTACAAGGCGGACAGGGAAGCGGGGCGGATCACTGAGGATGAAGCGCTCGAAATTATCGAAGAATACTTTATCAAACTGTCGACGTATACGGGCTACGGTCCCAACCACGTCGTCATCGGCGGTGTGGATGCCAAAGGAAAGGACGCCGTCAATGATATTTCCTATCTCATGCTGGATGGTTTGAAAAACCTTAAAGGTCTGCGATACGGCCTCGCTGTGCGCATTGCTTCGGAGACGCCGTATGAGTTTCTGTTAAAGGCCTGCGATGTCCACCGGCGGACAGCCGGTATTGCCTTTTTCAACGACGATGTCGTCGTCCGTGATCTGATGGCGGACGGATATACCGTTGAAGACGCCCGCGAGTACGGTCTCCTCGGCTGTGCGGAACTGGCCGGCTGCGGAATCAGCAACGGCTACGGCTCGGGCGCCAGCTGCCATTTAGAGAAGGTCATCGAATCGACTTTGAATGAAGGCCGCCTGTCTTCGGCGAAGTGGGAGCAGGTGGGCGCCAAGACGCCGCCCGTCTCCGAAATGAAGACGTTTGAGGACGTGAAGCAGGCATTCGCCACGCAGCTTGCCAACTCGGTTTCCCTGATGGTGAAACTGGCCGACGTCAAAGACCAGGTCTTCGCGGATTTATTTCCCGCCCCGTTGCTGTCGTCCACCATCGAAGGCTGCATCGAGTCGGGCCGCGATGTGACCCGTGGGGGCGCCCGCTATAACCACAGCGCCGTTTCCGCCCATGCCCTCGCCACGGTCGTCAACTCATTGGCCGCCATCCAGTGGGCTGTATTTGACGAAAAGGTTTTAACGATGGAAGAGCTCGTCAGTCACCTGCGGAATAACTTCAAAGACGCGGAAGAACTCCGGCAGCAATTGCTGCGCAAGGCCCCTAAATATGGCGTTAACGATCCGCGGGCCGATGACATCGCACAATGGGTGACAAGCCTGCTGGACGCAGAAGCGCGGAAGCATAAACGGCCCATCGACGGCGGCACCTACCGTGCCCTGTTGATTTCTTCCGGCGGACAGGTCATGGCCGGCCATGCGATGAGCGCCACGCCGGACGGCAGGCATGCAGGTGATCCCGTTTCCAACGGCATCTCACCGAGCAACGGCACGGACACGCAGGGGATGACCGCAGCGTTCCATTCAGCAGCCAAGGCAAGCCGGGCGCCGTTGTCCGGCGGCACCGCGCTGAACATGAACCTTAACCCCATGACCTTGAAAACGGATGAGAATCTGGAGAAGTTTGCCTCCCTGATCCGGGGGTATTTCGAACTGGGCGGCAGACAGGTGCAGATCAATCCCATGGGCCGTGAGATGCTCAAGGATGCGCAAAAAAATCCGGCCAATTATCCCGACCTGATGGTCAAGGTGTCCGGTTACTCCTATCGTTTTATCGACCTGGGCGCGGCACTCCAGAATGACATCATCGCCCGGACGGAATTCGATGTTTAAGCAGGCCATACCATGCCCCGCGGGTTTCCGCGGGGCATATCTGAGCAGATCGGCGTTTCCTCTCTGTTTTTTGATAGGACAATCTATATTTCATCTTTTGGATTACAGCAGGCGGCTGACAGATCATTTTCAAGCGCGTGATCTGTCTAAGCTGCCGAATACCTTTTTCCCCTTTTCCGTAAGAAAGGCATGATAGAGCATATCGCCGACAAACTGCATAACCTGTTCAACGGTATATTTATTATCTAATGACGCCCGATGGACGGCGATTTCATTAAGCAGGATAGTGAAAAATCCGTTGAGTTCGGGATCTACATCGCGGATCAGACCATTTTTGATCCCTAATGAAACCTCGCGGGCCACATTTGTCGTCATTTCTCCATACAGCTTCGCCAGCCGTTCCCTTGCCCATTCGTCGCCGATGGCCACGCCGGCCCTTAACTGATTGATGATTTCTCCTATCTTTGTGTAATGCTTGTAAAAAATCCTGAACATGAGTGTCGTCCGCTTGGCGATATCCTTCTCCTGCTCTATCGCCGCATTGAACTCTTCCCCCAGATTTTGGATGACATATTCAATCACCTCGACAAAGAGTTCCCGTTTATCCTGGAAATAGTGGTAAAAGGTGGGAGCCGATATGCCGACGGCCTTTGCAATGTCTCTGATATTTGTCAGATAATATCCCCTGTCGGCATATAACTTGAGGGTGGCCTCGATAATCTCTGTCTTTTTCTTCTTTCCCGGTCCGCCGCTTATCCTTCTCGGCCTTGTATCTTCTGCTGCTTTATCTTTCGTCAATGTGTAGCCATCCGTCATTCGATGCTTGATAAAGTCCAGGGGGACCCGTGACGTTTTGGCGGATTTCAGGTAATCCATCTTGATCTGCTGGATCATTTCCAGTCTTTTTAAATGGCTCTGGTCGTAATAAGCCATCGTTTTCCCCGTCTTATAAGGCTGATGCAGCAGGCCGTACCAAATATAGTGATGTATTGTGGAACGGCGAATGCCCGATCTTTTTTCCAAGTCCCCGATAGTCATTTCCAGATTTTTATCCATAGCGCCTCCATTTGACTGGTAAACATGAATGACTCCTCCTGTACATTATAAAGCAAGTATTATCAAGTAACATTATAATGTAAAAATCTTATGATGCCCTTTATACAAGGCCATAAGGAATCGAACCAGGTTAGAGAATATAATATTGTATAGTGTAATCATAAACATAACGATTTAATTTATGTTTCATAAAAACAATTTTTTGTTTGACAAAATACCATATCCCTATATAAATCTCAACATTATAAAGTGAAGTGACTTTATAATTTAAGCTATTATCAATTAAACAGTGCGTCAACCATTCTATCTGTGAACGTATCTATCAGTTTTAATTAGGAAAGGGAAGTTTAGACGATGGGAGCCATAACAAGCCGGGCAGACAAAATAGACATGAACGCCGCAATTGAAAAGACGCCCTATTCGGTAAGGATCGCCAGACTCCGGGAGAGACTCCTGTCGAGTCCGTATGAGGCGGATATCGAGCGGGCCAGATATTACACCCGGGCATACCGGCGCTCCGAAGGCAAATCTCCCTGCATACGTGCAGCAGAGGGGCTATCGGATACGCTGCGGAACATGACGATCAAAATTGAAGAGGACGAGATGTTTGTGGGGGCAAAAACCGACGGAAAAATCGCCGGCCCCATCGGCATCGAACGGTCTTCTGAGAGCATGGTCGCTTTGATCGGAACCAAATTCCGGGGCAAGGATGTTGAAGACATCAGTTTTCTCGACAAGTCGGGAAATCGCAGTCCTGAGTTTTACAAGTCCCTCCTGAATATGCCGGAAGACATGTACAGGGAACTGACCGAGGAAATCCTGCCTTTCTGGAAAGGAAAGGGTATCCGGAGCCGGATGATCGAAGGATGGCAAGATGCCGGCATCTATAAAGAAAATGAACCGGATGCCTCGCCCGTCGAAATCGCCGATATGCAGGGCCATGTCACCGCGGGCATCAAAAAAGTCCTTGATTTGGGTTTCAGGGGCATTGCCCGGCAGGCGGCAGAGCAACTGACCGGTCTTCGGCAGGAGGAGAAACGGTATAACGAGCGGAAAGATTTCCTTGAATCCGTGCAGATTGCCGCCGATGCCGTCTGCGATCACGCGGTCCGCTATGCCGTCCTGGCGGAGGATTTGGCCTCCAGGGCAAAAGGGACAAGAAAAGCAGAGTTGCTGGAAATTGCCGCGCGTTGCCGGAGGGTGCCTGCAGAACCGGCGCACAACTTCATGGATGCCCTCCAATCGATCTGGATGACGCAGGCCCTCCTCGTTTTGAGCTATGGCGAAGACTCGGTCATCTGTCCCGGGCGCATCGATCAATTCCTTATGCCCTATTATGAAAAAGATCTCGATGCCGGAGTCATTTCCGAGCGGAGCGCCCTCGAAGCCCTTGAGGAATATTTCATCAAACTCTCTACGTTTATCACCTTCGGTCCCAACAACGTCACCATCGGCGGCGTCGATAAAAAAGGCAACGATGCGGTAAACGCCGTTTCTTATCTGATGATCGAGGCCTATCGGCGTCTAAAGGGTCTCCGCAACGGCCTGGCCGTCAGGATTTCATCGAAAACACCCCGCGACTTCCTGATCAGGGCCTGTGAAACCCATCGCCGGACCGCCGGCGTTGCTTTCTACAACGACGACGTCGTCGTCAGAGACCTCGTCAAAGACGGCTATGCCCCGGAAGATGCAAGAAATTACTCGATTGTGGGCTGCGTCGAACCGACGGGAACGGGCAACAACAGCGGCTATACGGCCGGCAGCGGCATCCGCCTGTCCGTCATCCTCGAGATGGCCTTAAATGAGGGTCAGGCCTTCGCTTACCGATGGAAAACGTTGGGATTGAAAACACCCAGGCCGTCGGACTTTAAAACCTTCGAAGACGTCAAACAGGCCTTTGCCGATCAGTTGGTCTATGCAATGGACTTGATGGCAAAAAAGACCCGGATCAAGGATCGGCTTTTCGCCGACCATTTCCCTTCCCCCCTGCTGTCGTCCACCATTGAAGGCTGCGTCGAATCGGGCGAAGACATCACCCGCGGCGGCGCCTGCTACAACCACGGCTCCTGCTCCGCAAGGGGTGTCGGCACGGTTGCCGATTCTCTGGCCGCTATCCGCTGGGCCGTCTTTGAGGAAAAACTGCTGACGCTGGAGGAACTGGTCCAACATCTCCGCAACAATTTCAAAGACGCCGAACCGTTGAGACAGCAACTGATCCAGAAAGCCCCCAAGTACGGCAACGGCGACCCGCGCGTCGATGAACTGGCCCTCTGGGTGACCGATCTCTACAGCCGCGAGGCGCGCAAGCACGAGCGGCTGTTCGGCGGCTTCTACCGGACACTGCTCGTCGCTTCCGGAACGCAGCTTTATGAAGGCCGCGACTGCTGGGCGACGGCCGACGGCCGATTGGCGCGGCAGCCCGTTTCCAACGGCATCTCCCCGTCCAACGGCTGCGATCGCAACGGCATGACCGCCGCCATGCGCTCCGTCGCCAAAGTGTGCGCGCCGAACATGTCCAACGGCAGCGGCTACAACATGAATGTCAATCCTGTCACGATCCGGACGGATGAGGGCCTGGATAAATTCGCCGCATTGATCGAAGCGTTTTTCGAGATGGGCGGCAGGCAGGTGCAGTACAATCCCATGAGCCGGGCGACCTTGCAGGACGCCCAGAAAAACCCGAAGAACTACCCCGACCTGATGGTGAAAGTGTCGGGATATTCGTTCCGGTTTGTCGATCTGTCGAGGGCGCTTCAGGACGACATTATCAGCCGGACGGAGTTCAGCGTTTAGGCCGACGGATGGAAACGGCGCATAAAATCAAATCATATTGAAAATATAAGGAGGCATCGCCTATGGAAGCAGCACAAGTCGCACAATCGGTACAAGTCGTACCATCGGCCAAGTCGTCATCAGGCGGCGCGGATCAGGGTGTCTTCTATTCGGAACGGATCGGCCGGATGCGTGAGGATTTGCTCAAAGCCCCTTATGAAGGGTGCATTGAAAGAGCCCGGTACTATACGAGGGCCTATAAACGCACCGAGGGCGAGCCGCCCTGCATGCGCGCGGCCAAGGGCCTTGCGGAAACGCTTCGCCATATGTCCATCAGGATTGACGACGATTCAAGGTTGGTTGGGGAAAAGGCAAGCAAAAAGATCGCCGGACCTATGGGAATTGAAAGAACGTATGTAGACCGCGTCAACATGCTTGCCGTTCCTTTTCACCGCATGGACCAAAGTTCGCTGTCCTGGCTGGAAAACGGCCACGGCGCCAATCCCGAATGGCTCAAGGAGCTTCTCACCATGCCGGATGACGAGATCCGGGAGGTGAAGGAGGAAATCAACCCCTACTGGATCGGCAAAAACATGGCGAGCATCATGCATGCCCGATGGCTGAAGGAAGGCCTGGTGTCCAAGGAGCAGCCGCTGCCTACCGTGGCCGGCGTTGCCGATATGCAGGGGCATGTCGCTATCGGCATGAAAAAAGTCCTTGATCTGGGCTTCAACGGCATTGCCGCCCAGGCGGCCTCGCAATTGAACCTTCTCAGGGAAGGAGACGATAAATACGCCCGGCGCAAGGACTTCCTGGAGTCGGTTCCGGTAGCGGCCAAGGCCGTGTGCGAACATGCTGACCGGTATGTCCGTCTGGCGGAAGAAATGGCCCAAACAGCGGACGGGCCAAGGAAAGCCGAACTGCTGGCCATCGCCGAACGTTGCCGCCGCGTTCCGGCTGAGCCCCCGCGCAGCTTTATGGAAGCCGTACAGTCCGTCTGGATGACCCAGGTGGTGATGACGATAAGCTACGGCGAGGATTCCATATTCTGTCCCGGCCGCATGGATCAGTTCCTTTATCCTTATTTCAAGGCGGATGTGGAAGCCGGGCGGATCACACACGACGAGGCCCTTGAGGTTATCGAAGAATATTTCATTAAGCTGTCGCATTACAACGGTTTCGGCCCCAATAATATTACGATCGGCGGCGTGGACCGGAAAGGCAACGACGCGGTCAACGACATCTCCTACATGATGCTGGAAAGTCTGCGGTGCCTGAAGGGTTTGCGCAACGGTCTGGCCGTCCGGATCGCCCCGGAAACGCCGAGGGCGTTCTTATTGAAAGTTTGCGAAGTTCACAAACGGACCGCCGGCATTGCCTCATACAATGACCGGGTGGCGATCCGGGACCTGATGGCGGACGGATACGCCCTCGAAGACGCCAGAGATTACAGCGTCATCGGCTGCGCCGAACTGGCCGGCACGGGAAACAGCAACGGCTATTGTTCGGGAAGCAGCTGCAATCTGGAGCGGGCGATTGAGTCCGCCTTGAACGAAGGCCGTCTGTTTGAGGCTAAATGGGCCCAGGTCGGCGCCAAGACGCCGCCGGCCTCTGAGATGAAGACCTTTGAAGACGTGAAGAAGGCCTTTGCGACCCAGTTGGCAAATTCCATAGCCGTGATGGTCAAGATCAGCGACGTGAAGGACGATGTCTTTGCGGAAGGCTTTCCCACGCCGCTCATATCGTCCACCATCGAGGGCTGCATCGAGTCGGGCCTCGACATTACCCAGGGCGGCGCCAAATACAACCACAGCACCGTTTCAGCCCATGCCCTGGCTACAGTGGTCAATTCTCTGGCCGCCATACAATGGGCCGTTTTTGAAGAAAAGCTTGTGACGCTGGAGGAACTGGTCGGACATCTGCGGAATAATTTCAAAGAGGCTGAAGAATTGAGGCAGCAATTGCTCCGCAAAGCCCCCAAATACGGCGTCAACGATCCGAAGGTCGACGCCCTTGCCGTATGGGTCGCGGATTTATTGGACAGGGAATCCCGGAAGCACAAAAGACCGATGGACGGAGGCACATACCGAGGTCTTCTGATTTCCGCCGGCATGCAGGTTCTGCTCGGCCACTCCCTCGGCGCGACGCCGGACGGAAGGAAAGCCCGAGAAGCCGTCGCCAACGGCATGTCTCCCGCCAACGGCACCGATATCAGCGGAATGACCGCCGTATTCCATTCGGCGGCGAAGGCCTGTCAGGCAAAGTTATCCGGCGGCACGGCCTTGAACATGAACCTCAATCCCCTGACGCTCAAAACAGATGAGAATCTGGAAAAATTCGCCGCCCTGATCGAAGGGTATTTTGAAATGGGGGGCAGGCAGGTCCAGTTTAATCCCATGAGCCGGGAGACGCTTTTGGATGCGCAAAAAAATCCCGGCGACTACCCTGACCTGATGGTCAAGGTGTCCGGCTATTCCTATCGTTTTGTCGATCTGTCCAAGGGGCTTCAGGACGATATTATCGCCCGGACGGAGTTTGAAATTTAACACAAAATCAGTGTTCCGCACAGAGCCTCATCGTGTCAGGACAATGAACAGGGGTAACGGATAAAAAATGGCATTGTTGACTGCTTCTTCCCAAGCCGGCGTGGACACCGGACTTACGGGATTGATCTTTAATATCCAGCTCCACTCCACGGAGGACGGGCCGGGGATTCGCACTTCCATTTTTATGAAGGGCTGCCCCATGCGATGCCCCTGGTGCCATAATCCCGAAGGGATAAAGCGTTCGCCCGAATTGATCTGGTATGAAACGCGCTGCCTGGGCACCGGCGAATGCCTGAAGGTCTGCCCGAAGCAAGCGCTGAACCTGACGCCGGACGGGATGATCATCGACCGGCGGCTTTGCGATGCCTGTGGAAAATGTGAAGCGGTTTGCCCGGCCAGCGCCCTGGAGGTTATCGGCAGGCCATATGCCGTCGATGACCTTGCCGCCAAAGCGTTGCAGGACAAGGTCTTCTATGACAAGTCCGGCGGCGGCGTCACCCTGTCCGGGGGCGAGGCCGCCATTCAGGCCGATTTTTCCGTCGCCCTGATGACGGCGCTGAAGCATGAAGGAATTCATATCGCCCTGGATACTTGCGGCGGGACCCAATGGTCGAGCCTGCAGCGCCTGGTGAATGTCGCTGATCTGGTCCTCTATGACCTCAAATTGATGGACGGTGCGAACCACCGAAAATTGACCGGCATCCCTTTGGACCTGGTGCTGGATAACGCGCGCCGGATTGCGCAGGCCGGAAAACCCATGTGGGTGCGCACCCCGATTATTCCCGGCGTCAACGACACGGAAGAAAATATCCGGCTTACGGCGCGTTTCATAAAGCATGACCTTCCCACGACACAAAGATACGATCTTCTGGCCTTCAACAGCACATGCGCCTCTAAATATCAACGGTTGGGACTTCACTGGACATTCGACGACAAGGGGCTGATTCCCCAGACAACCATGGAGCGACTGGCAAAGGCAGCCGAAGAAGAGGGCCTGAATTTCGTGCACTGGTCGGGATTGACCAAAAACGGATGACGATTTGATCCTACAGTATGCTCAAGTCGATTTTGGTGCGTGTCGTTGAGATCTTTGAATTTCCATTTTTCCTGTCATTGCGAGGCGCATAGCGCCATGGCAATCTCTGGCGCTGTCGGACGCTTACGAGATTGCTTCGCTTCACTCGCAATGACAAAAGAGACGTTTTTCAAAGGTCTCTCGTTATTGCGGCAAATTCGGTGTGGTTTTCCCCCTGGCTGCTGTTGCCGTCAGCGGGAACAAAGGAGATTGGCGCACCGGTAGCGGGGACATCAATTGATAGATCACAAAATAAAAGGAGGGAAAATACAGTATGAAGAAAACAAAATTATGGGTAATTTTTTCGCTTGCCGCATTGTTTTTGATCGGCACCGTTGCCGTCAGTTTCGCGGCAGCCAAGCCGGCCAAGGCAGTAAAGAAGGCGTCCGCCGGCGCATCGGCCGCCGTGGAGTCGACCAGGGACACGCGAACGCTTTTCGGTCATAACGTCGAGGGTCTGAAGCCCGTCAAGATCGTCTGGGCCGGCGACTCCCCTTTCGGCACGTTGGGTGATGCGTCGCTGATGAATTTTGTCAAACTGGTGGATGCGGAAAGCAAGGGTAAGATAAAAATTGATGTCCACCGGTTTGGGTCGTTGTATCGCGGCAGCGACTTTCCGAAAGTCCTTCCCATCGGGACGATCGATATGGCCGGGATCAACAAGGGGCAGCTGATGTCGCGGGAAAACGGCTACGCCCCCTGGCTCATTGGCTATATCTGGAAAAGCCCGGAGCATTTGCTGGCGGTTCCCGCCAGCGCCGAATGGTATGAAATGGAGGAAAAACTGGCGAAAGGCAAGTGGAACATCAAGCCCCTCGTCCTGTCATGCATCGGCAACTGGGATTATTTTGCAAAAAAACCCGTCACAAGCATGAAAGGTTTCGGCGGTAAAAAGGTCTGGACCTACGGCGATCTGTCCAGCGCCTATATCAACGCCTGGGGCGGTACGCCGGTTGCCAAGTCTGCCAGTGAAATGTACATGGCCTTCTATCAGGACGCCCTCAATATCATCAGCTTCACCATCATCGGCATTCTGGATTACAAGTTCTATGAGGGCGGCAAATACTGGGTCAATATGCCTGTTTATCCGCCGGGCTCCGTCGGGATCCATTACGTTCAGATCTATATGAACCGGGATAAATGGAATTCCCTGCCCACGGCTTACAAGAAGATTATCCTCGATGCCTGCGATTTGATGAGCTGGGTAGGCACCTGGGAAATACTGTGTGCGGAAAAGCTGGCCTGGTACCGCCTTCAGAACCAGTATAAGATGATTGATTGCGGCATTTCCACGAAGTACCCGAAAGAATACGAAAAAATCAAAGCCGCCGCCGTGGCGGCGGGCAAGAAGTTTGTCTTTGACCGCGGCGCCACGCAGCAGCAGTGGGACGAAGCACAAAGCATTTTAACCAAATACGCCGATCCGAAATACACCTCTAAATACAGTTGGTGGTTTAAACTGGCCTGGGCCGAAGCGGACCGCCGCGTGGTCGATGTCCAGAAAAAACTCAAAGAAGGCAAGAGCTGGGCTGAGGCTTATGATCCTTACCTCTTCAAGCATCGCTACGCATGGACCGCAGAGCAGATCAAAGAGCAGTGGTCTGCCGTTCCCCGCGTGAAGTGGGAATGGAACGAGGCAACGAGACTGCAATAAACAAACAACGATTTATCCGCATGGACAAAGGACGTAGAAGAAACGGCAGGCATCTTTGGGAGCCAGTTCGGCGTTCTCTGCGGAGCCGATCGGCGCTGTTCAGAGGAAATCTTCAGAAAAATGATTTTGAGGCCTCTGTTTGAAACCTGAAACAAAGAACCCCCGGAAACGGCTCCGGGGGTTTTCTGTTTCAGGACGAAAAATGATGCCATGGCCCGATCTCATCCAAAGCCTCCGGCGCGCCGCCGGGAACCTAAAAAAGTAATTGACATGACCCACTCCGGATAGTATAAATCGCGACGAAACCGGAATACCGGGAAATAAAAAGAGAAAAGCTCTATTGATGGTCAATGAACGACAAAAGGGGATCGGCTTTTGTAATGTTTCAGATTGATCCGGTGTGATGGGATGAACTGTTAAAAACAAAGCCGCTTGTCAGCAAAAAGATTGCTCAATGTAATCAACCCGGACAGACCAGGGTGAAAAAAAATCAAGTAAAGGACCTATTATGAAAAAACGTCGATTCCGATCCATGATAATTTTCATCATTCCATTTGTTTGTTACGCGTTATTTATTTTCTTGCCTGCCCATGCCCAGGGGCAAAAAACCGTTGCCGTTTTTCCTTTTAAAATGAACGCCTCCGGAGACATGGCTTACCTGAGGGAGGGGCTGATGGACATGCTGACCTCCCGATTGACCTCGACAGGAGAGATCAGGATCGTGGAACAGAAGCTGGTTAATAAAAAGATCGAGGAAACCGGCGTTCCCGACGACATCCCCAGGGCCCTGACAATAGGCCGGGCGCTTCAATCCGACTATGTAATCCTCGGCAGTTTGACGGCTTATGGCGAGAGCGTCAGTATTGACGCCAAGATCCTTGATGTCGCCAAGCCCGAGGAATTGATGACGGTCTTTAAACAGTCAAAAGGCACAGCGGAATTCATTCCTGCCATCGATCAATTCGTGCTTGACATCAAGAATAAGATCTCCGGTCGGCTCATACCGCCGCCCGTCAAGGACAAACTTGCCCAGGCGCCGCCAATCCAGGCTAAAGCGCCGGAACAGCCCGTTCCGGCAAAGGCGGCAAAAGAGACAAAGGTTTTTGGTCCTCTGATTAGCGGTGATGACGCCTCACAGGAAATGAAATCTGCCTACGCCCAGGATTTCAAATATCATATCAAGAGTCTTGATATCGGGGATGTTGACGGCGACGGCAAAAAAGAGCTGGTCTTCGTGGATGACAACACCGTTTCTATCTGGAAGTGGAATCAACAATCATTTGTATTGTTCAAACAGATCAAAGGCATTTGGGGACCCAATTATGTTCATGTCAGCCTCGGCGATATAAACCGGAACGGCCGGGATGAGATTTACGTCAGCAATCCGGAGGGCCCCGGAATATCCTCCTTTGTCCTCGAATGGGACGGACTTTCCTTTAAGAAGATTGCCGGGCGGCAACCCTGGTTTTTCAGGATTATCGAAATTCCGGGTCAGGGTCGAACCCTCATCGGACAAAAGCGGAACACGCGATCCCATTTCCAGGGTAAGGTCCATATTTTAAAACCGGAAAAAAGCGGCTATTCATCCACGGGCACGTTGAATCTGCCCCCTTCCGCCAATGCATTGAACTTCGCCCTGCTTCAAGCTGAAGGCAGCAAAGGATTTTACAGCGTTGTGTTAAATGAAAACGATTATTTAACGCTCTTTGACCCCAATAACAAAAGGGTCTGGACGAGCAAGGATCATTTTGGAGGCACATACGCCTTTCTTTCCATGGATTCCGAGCGTCTGGGCGATGAAGAAAGATATTATATGCCTTCCCCCATCAATATCACCGATCTCAATGAAGACGGCCGGCCGGAGATCATGGTATGCAAAAATTCATCCATGACCTGGCGGCTGGTTAGCAGGGCACGCTTTTATTCCGGCGGCGAAGTTCATTTTCTTGCCTGGGATAAAAAGGCGGGACTGAACACGCAATGGAAGACCGGAAGTCTCTCCGGCGCCGTGAGCGGCTACAGGGTGGCGGATTTCAACGGCGACGGGAAGAAACAACTGGTTATCGCCTCGGTCATGGCCCAGGACGGAATTATCAGCACTGCCCAAAGCCAGATAAGCGTTTATGATTTGCCGTAATGGCGGCGGTTTGGCGGTTTGTCTCAATGTGCCCGGCCCGTGAGCGGCCTTTTGTATGATATGATGGTTTTGGTTTGATGGCGTAACGCCCGCCATGCGGCGCGGCAGGTTGGGCGTATGCCTTTTCCCTCCCCTTGACGGGTCTCGTCATTCCATAAAAAAGCCTCCTTGCTGGAAGCGGCAAGGAGGCTTTTCTTTAACAAAATCCGGCTAACCTGTCGAACGACTGCTTATGACCGGATCACGACAATCCTTCTTTAGAACGCTAAAACGGTGGAAACGCCGTAATAATCCGTTTTTCCCATATCCACCTTATGAATTCCTAAAGCGCCCACACCCAGTTTGGCCTTGCCGAAGTCATGCCGCATCCACATGGGCGTGATGAAGACATTGGGATAGACGGCGTAGCGCAGACTCACGGCGTAGAAGCTTCTGTTGAACTCTATGTCGTCATTTGCACTGGCCGGATTGCCGTCCATCGTCATGCGATGCTGACCATAAGCAACCCGCGCCGTGAACTTCTTCGTAATGGCCCAGTCAATTTCAGCCCACCACATCTGGTTTTTCTCGTCCGCAATTTTATAAACAGAGCCGTCATTATAGGCGCGCGGGCCCTGTGTCGACAGTCCGCCCGTGTAATTGGAGGCGCCCAGGTTGACGCCGTAGGCATACTCGCCCATCAGGGTGATGGGGCCTAACTTTGCACTGGCATCCAGACCGGCCACCCAGATATTATAGCTGTCGTCGGCGCCGGTCGGCATATTCTGAAGCGATTTGTACAGATAACCCGCTTTGGGCTGGAAATAGAAATTTCCGAAGCGCATCGGCAGCCCCACATCGACACGGGGGATTTTGCTGTTTTCAATGACGCCCCTCTTACCGGCCGCAGGTCCAGGAACAGAGCTTCCCGAAGAACCGAAGTTGATGGTTCCATCGACATCCGGTTCAAAAAAAGCGACCTTAAGGGTTATGTTTTTATTGAAGCTGTATGCAATGTCAAGGCCGTATTTGGCCGTCGTATGGAGGTTGCCGAAGGTAATCCCCGCCGGTACCTGGGCGGCCGTTGGGCCTGCCGCGATCTGCTGGTTAAACACCCCGGAGCTGTTGGCCGGATCATACAATTTCCTGTAATATTCGGCATTGCCCAGACTGGCGTTGGGCGCCAGGCCGCCGATGAACTGGTTAAGCTTACCGATTCTCAGCACTAAACCCGTTGCGGGTTTGAACCAGATGTTGGCCTGCGTACCCATTTCCTGCCAGCTGACCCAATCGTTGACCCCGCCGCCCAGAAGCAGGAAATTGCCGCCGTAAGTGCCGGCTTTATTCGTGTAGGCGAAGTTCAAATAGGTTTGGCTGTAGGGCATATTGACCTGGGTATCCGTTACCTTGCCGTATGTCGTTACTGCTGAACTCGGTACGGAACCTTCTACAACCCTGCCGGGAATTTTGGCAGCGCCGCCATATAGGGTGTTAAGTGTTTGAGAATCTTCATCCATGGATCGGACATAGGCATCGACCCACAGCATACCACTAATTGTTACATCTGCCACCGCCGGCTTGGCGACGCAGAAACAAACCATTGCAGCCATGACAATGATAAAGAATCTTTTCATAACCTTACTCCTCCTGTATCGTTGTTGGGTTAGGATTTAAAAAAAACCACCACTACGAATGAACCGTTCTGATTTTCCTGAATGCCTCCTTGACGCGTTTATCACCCCCTTCCGTTTTTCAGGTGACGGCCTTCTTCGGGCCTCTTGCCTTGACGACTGTCAGAGCGAAAGGGCCGGGGCCGGAGGTCGTTACACATCAACGATTTTCCCGCCCTGCCTGTTCGCGAAACAGACAAAACGCCAAACGAGAGGACACCTTCATCGGGCTTCCCCGTAGTCCTGTTTGATGGGCTTTTTCCCCGCCGCCTTTTCGCCGCGGCAGTGACTCTACAGCGGTTGTTGTTTGACGCTGCGCTTATGCGGAGCGTCCAAACAAACCGTTTCGCTCTTTTTATAAACCGGGCAAAAAATATATTTCATGGTTGAATCAGTACACGGAGCTGTTGTCCATATGTTCCGCATAACGAGGCTGTGATGGGGGTTTTCGCGGCCGCCGGCGGAAATCGGATTCACTTCCGTTGAGGCCTTGATCCGGGGATCAAAGTATTTGCTGTTGCCGTCAGGCGTCGTGATAAATCGATTTTTTTTGGAAGGGTTCCGGCTGATCAATTGCAATTTCAAAATTCCTTCCCGCATTTTAAAATGACATGACTGGCTTTACGATGCGGCATACTGCCATAAACCGCTAGGACAGGTCAACTTCAAATATAGACTGAACATGTAAAAAAGAGCCATGTATTTGCGCCATCATACGTCGAGGACGTCTGAGTCGCCCAAAGGCGTTCCATCCTGATGTGCCTTTGTTGTCTGTTGAACGTTACTTCAACACGGAGGAAACAGTGAATCAGCTCCTCCAAACAGCTGCAATACTATTTATGATGACGATCCACGCGTTTAATGATGCCCCTCTGGAAAATACAGAGGCTCCTGCGACGACCATTGAAACCCAAGACGATCTTTAATCGCCCTGGCTTACAGAAGCAATGATCCCCCCCTCGCGATGGTTGATAATATGCTAAATTGTAAAGCAAAGTTACTTCTCAGTGTTGCTCATATTTGATACAAATCGTTATGTCAAGAAAATAAATCGGTCTGTGATTTTTATTGGCCCATCAATGATCCCTCAATGTTGAATTTTGATAAGACCGCAGCAGCATGTAATAAAATTGTTTTCAAGGATAAACACGCCGTCAGCCGCGCTGAATGCCATTGACGACGTATTGAAAAAAAGCTCCGGCGTCGTGTGATACGGTGCGAAATAGGGGTGTTAAATTTCCTCTAAAATTTCCTTGACACACAAATTTTCTCTTCATATACTCCTGCTGCAAAAAGAAAATTCTTATCAAGCAAATTACTTCTCTCGCACATCTCAATCAGCAAAATATTCATGTAAGGAAGGTACGTTTATGACGGGAAAAATGACTTATCCGGAGTACACGAAACATTATCCTTTGCTGGTCAGAAACATCATGAAGCGGCCGCTGTACGGCCACCCGGACGATGTTGCCATGGTTTACCGCAACGACGCAGGCAAGTATCTGCGATTGACCTGGCGGCAATGGTATGAACGGACCTGCCGGCTGGCACACGCCATGAAGGCACTCGGCGTTGAAAAAGGCGACCGGATTGCCACCATGGCCCTCAATCATCATTGGCATATGGAGAACATCTACGCAACGATCAGCTCCGGCGCCATCTCTCATCCCATCAACATCCGTCTGTCCCTGGAGCATATGATTTTTACCATCAACCATGCGGGCGACAAGGTCATTTTCTTCGACAGCGACATTAAACCCCTCGTTGAATTCATCTATGAACGCATCAAGGACACCGTAAAGGCGTTTGTCTATATGTCCGAGACGCCGGGACTGCCGGAAACAAAGATTGCCCCCCTGTATGAATATGAAGCGCTGATTAAGGATCAGCCCGGAACCTTTGACTGGCCTGATCTTGATGAAGACACGGACGCCGTTCTCTATTACACCACGGGCACGACGGGGCTGCCGAAGGGCGCGTTGTACACCAACCGCCAGGTCTATCTTCACTGCCTGCACGGCGTCGCCACCCAAGGACTCGCGCCTCGCCTGCCGGAAGATCCCCCCAGACCGAATCAGAATATTCCCCTGATGATCGTTCCTTTGTTCCACATCCACGCCTGGGGAGCGCCGTTTCAAATGGTCTATTCCGCCTCCCGGATCGTCTTCCCGGGGAAATTTACGCCGGAAAACTTCTGCGAACTGGTGCAAACGGAGAAAGTCAATATGACGGGCATGGTGCCCACCATGCTGGCCATGATCGTCGAATACCCGGATATCGACAAATGGGATTTGAGTTCCCTGACGAACATCTCCATAGGCGGCGGCGCCCTGCCCTTGGGCCTCAAACGCAAGGCGGAAAAACTGTTTCCGCATATGCGGGCGGGTTCGGGCTACGGCATGACGGAGACCCTGGCCGGCGTCATCGGCGCCACGATCACCCGCGAGATGGTCGATTGGCCGAAAGAGAAAATCGACCAGACCCTCGTTAAGACGGGCCGCGTCGGCGTCCCGGCCATCGAAGCACGGGTGATCGATGAAAAAGGCAACGATGTGCCCCACGACAACGAGACAATTGGCGAGATTGTTCTCAGAGGCCACTGGATCATGGAGCAGTATTACAAAGATCCGGAAAAGACGGCCCAGGTCTGGCGGGACGGCTGGTTCCATACGGGCGATGTGGCGAAGATCGATGAGGAGGGCTACATCATCATTGCCGACCGGATCACCGACGTCATCCGGAGCGGATCGGAGATGGTGCCGACGGTGCTGCTGGAGAACCTGACGGCCAATGCCGAATTCGTGCTGGAAGCGACCTACGTCGGCGTGCCCGACGAAAAATGGGGGGAAATTCCCATGGCCCTGGTCAAGAAACTGCCCGGCACACCGGAGACGGAAGAAGACGTCCTGAAGTTTCTCCAGACCACGGGGGTGGATACCGGTAAAATCACCAAGTGGATGCTGCCCGTGTACGTCGCCTTTGTGGACGACATTCCCAAGACAAGCGTGGGCAAGTTCGACAAAATCGCCGTCCGCAAACGGGTCGACGAATTCATGAGCAAGGCCAAACGAGTACGCCTGATATGAAGTCATGATGAATTTATTGACGCATGAACGGACAGAAACAATAATTAATCGATCCATCAACCGAAAGGAGGAATGTGTAATGAAGAACAAAAAGATCCGTATGTTTTTTATTCCGTTTTGCCGGTTGCTTTTGCTGGTGATTATCTTATCAGGGACGGCTTTTGTTATGGGCTGCAGCGACACCAAAGATGAGGCTCAGGCAATCGTCGATCCGATCAAGACGGACGCCGGTTTGGTTTCCGGAACGACGATAGACACCATACAACTCTCCTATTATGATTACACGAACGCGTTGCACTTCGGCGATACATTGACGGGCGAAACGGGGAAACCGGTCCGCGTTTATAAGGGGATACCGTATGCTGCTCCGCCGGTGGGAAATTTACGATGGAAACCGCCGCAGCCGGTTACGCCCTGGACAGGGGTCCGGGCCTGCACCACATACGCCCCGATGCAAGCCCAGTACCCGTTTCCGCAAAGCTTTTTTTACGGTTTGATTCCCGAATCGGGAATGAGCGAAGACGTCCTTTATTTGAACGTCATGACGACGGCCAAGACCAATATGGATTACCTTCCCGTATTCGTCTTTTTCCACGGCGGCGGAATTACGTCCGGCTCTACCAGCTACGATTCCTATAACACGCCGTCCATGGCCCAGCACGGCGTCGTGTGGGTGTCTGTTCAACACCGGCTTGGGCCGTTAGGCTATATGGCCCACCCCGCACTCACGGCGGAATCCCCTCAAGGCGCTTCCGGAAATTACGGCCAGCTCGACCTGATCGCCGCGTTGCAGTGGATAAAAAGAAACATCGCGGCCTTCGGCGGCGACCCCAACAATGTGACGATCAACGGCCAGTCCGGGGGCGGAATGAAGGTCAATTTTCTGGTGGCGTCGCCGTTAGCCAAAGGCCTTTTCCATAAGGCCATCTGTCAGAGCGGTTTTTCTACAGCGAGCAATACCCTGGCCGCTGCGGAACAACTGGGCGTAAATCTGGCGGCGAAACTCGGCGTCACCGATACCGGGGCGAATGGTCTTGCCGCCTTGCGCCAGAAAACCTGGCAGGAAATCGTAACCGCTGCATCCGATACCACTGCGCCTGCATATTCCAGCGGTTTTACCGCAGATAAGTGGTCGCTTCCGGATACCATAGCGAATATTTTCGATGCAGGACAACAAAACGACGTTCCCTTCATGGTCAGTCTTGCCGGCGACGAAGTCCTGTGGATTCCGCCTGCGTTGGTAGGCGCCCGGCTTGCCTCCATGAGCGAGAAGATGCGATCCAACGTCTATGTTTATATTTTCACTCAGGTGCCTGACGGCTGGAAGGCTCTGGGGCAATACGGCTGGCATGGCAGCGATGTTTCATACATGCTGGGAGGACTGCCCATTCTTGGCATGTTTCCCGGCGCTCTTGTGCCCGCCACCCGCCCCCTGGATGCGGGGCTCACCGAAAAGGATTACTGGGTATCCGAATTCATGATGAGAATGCTGGTTAATTTTGCCAAAACCGGGAATCCAAGCGTTACGGATATGGGCGTTACATGGCCGGCCTATAAAAATCCCGATAGGTATTACCTGGATATCGGATTCCGGCCGCTGGTGATGCCCGACTTTACGTCCGTGACGACAAAGCAGCCTGCCCGGTAGGGACGGGATAAGAAGTTTCATCCGGCTTAACGCCGGCGTTGTTGTTCGCCGGGGGGGCCGGAGGGGTAAATATTTATTAATCATGAACTGAAAAGAAGGAGGAATGTGACATGAAGATCATAAAAACATCCGTCATCTGTTCGTTTGCTTTGTTGTTTTTGATTGGTGCTGTCGGTTTATGTTTTGCAGCGCCTCAGAAAACGGCGCCGGCAAAAAAAGCGCCTGCCGGCATATCGGCCGCGGAGCCGACAAGGGATACGCGGACGCTTTTCGGTCATGACGTCGAGGGTCTGGCGCCCGTCTCGATTGTCTGGGCCACGGACGCCACATTTGGCACTTTGGGCGACGCCTGCGCGGTAAGTTTCAAAAAACTGGTCGAGGCGGAAAGCAAGGGGAAGATCAAAATCGATCTCCACCGTTTTGGGTCCTTGTATCGGGGCAACGACATTCCGAAAGTTCTTCCCATCGGCACGATTCAGATGGGGGGGATCCACAAAGGCAATCTCATGACCCGCGAGATGGGTTACGCCCCCTGGATCATCGGGTATATCTGGAAGAGCCCGGAGCATCTGCTGGCGGTTCCCACCAGCGCCGAGTGGTATGAGATGGAGGAAAGACTGGCGAAGGACAAGTGGAATATCAAACCGCTGGCCCTGTCATGCGTGGGCAATTGGGATTACTTTTCAAAAACCCCTTTCAAATCTATGAAGGACTTCGGCGGCAAGAAGGTCTGGAGTTACGGCGAACTGGCCAACGCCTATATCGGCGCATGGGGCGGGACGCCGGTGATGAAATCCACCAGTGAGATGTTCATGGCCTACTATCAGGGCGCTCTCGAAGTGATCGGCATGATCCGCATCGGCATCCTGGATTACAAACTTTATGAAGGCGGCAAATACTGGGTCAATATTCCCGTTTATCCGCCGCGGTCCATGGGCATCCACTATGCTGCGAATTATATGAACCGGGACAAATGGAATTCCCTGCCCACTGCCTATAAAAAGATCATCCTCGATGCCTCCGATCTGATGAGTTGGGTCGGCACCTGGGAAATCATGTCTCAGGATGAGATGGCGTGGTACCGCCTGCAGCATCAGTATAAGATGACCGATTGCGCCATCTCCACGAAATATCCGAAGGAATACGAAAAGATCAAGGCTGCCGCCGTTGAGGCCGGTAAAAAGTTTTTGTTAAAACGCGGCGTCGCGGAACAGCAGTGGAATGAGGCGCAGGCGTTCCTGGCCAAATACGCCGATCCGAAGATCACCTCGAGATACAGCTGGTGGTATAAACTGGCCTGGGCCGAAGCGGACCGCCGCCTGGCGGATGTCCAGAAAAGCCTGAAAGAAGGCAAGAGCTGGGAAGAGGCCTACAAACCTTACCTTTTCAAAAATATGTACGACTGGGATGTCGAACGGATCAAGAAGGAATGGTCGGCAGTCCCCCGCGTGAAGTGGGAATGGAATGAGGCAACAAGACTGCAATAAAGCAAATCCGCGCCGTTTGGATGTTCCGGCGATAAGTCGGCTCAACGACTTATCGCCGGGCACTTCCCGTCGCCTGTCCCCCCGTGTCAAGATGAATTCACAATGCCGGTCGATCTGAAAATACAGGGCAAACAATCCTCATGATTTAAGATGAACGACGATGAACGAGGAAAAAGCAAAACGCCGGCTTTTCTGGCCGAAGTGGCAAGGATATCGAAACTGCTCCGTAAAGAGATTTATACGGGATAATGGGAGTCCAATGAGCATCTTACGGAAGAAAGGCTGGCTGAAACCTTTTCCGTAAGCAGGATGGTTGTAAGACAGGTTCTCAACCAGCTGGCAGCGGACGGCCTGGTGGTTATCGAGCCTTATAAAGGCGCATCCGTCGCCGTCGTTACGATCGATCAAATTTACGAAACCTTCAGCGCCGTGGCGATGCTTGAAGGATATTCCGCCAAGCTGGCGGCTGAAAACATCACGGATGACGGTATTACCTCACCATTTAATCATTTTAGCTGGGATGACAAATCAAATTTATGGAGGTATGTTAAAATGGCTATTGTAAAGTTGAATTTATCTTGGATACGGAGAATAAATGATATCCGGCGTCGCATTATCTTTACCTTGATTCTTTTATTCATTGCGTTTTTCGAAACAAACATTCTTGCCGCACCATTATTTCAGATAAATGTAACATCAGAGGGGTCTTCTTACACTCAAACTTACAATACGGCGGATGACCTGACCAATGACGTGAAAGTCGAAAACATAATAAAATATATACCTTCATATACCGATGCGTCAGCCGCGTCGGGAATATTGCGTTTTCGCGGCATACCTATGACCTTCAGTTATCCACAAGACAGTGCGGCGCTCGTTCTCGATGTTCCCTCAATCGGTCTTCATAAAACCTTCGACGGAGAAACAAGAAATGACAGTGTGGAACTTTTGAAAGACTGGTTTAAGAAAAGCGGCAGCGATGAAATCAAAAAACTGATGCAGGAAGCGGCGAAAAGCACACCGAATGACCCGATTGCGGGGAATCCTTCCAGCCTCGCGTCAAAGATGGTCGCAAACAGCTTCAATCAGGGTTTTGTGGATAAGGTTTCTCTGTTAAGCGACCCCGCAAGCTTAAGACTGCAGCCTGCAGCCGACAGCGGAGAGCGATCTGTCAACGCAAATCTTATCGCCCTGAAGGCGTCTTATGGAAGATATACCAATGACGACGCGAAAATCGATTCCTACACGGTCCCTCTTTCATATATTATCAGATCAAATAACGATGAACGCATGCAGCTTACTGCAAGTCTGCCTTTAACATGGAATAAGTACAATAGCGCAAATAGTTACGCTGCGGGACTCGGATTTGCTTTTTCCCTGCCGATAACGGGTAAGACATCTGACCATCAGTGGATCTTGACTCCGAGTATTGATTATGGCGCCACCGGATCGATAGATATGTATTCCGGCGGTCAGCTCGTGCAGGGCGGGATAACCAGTTCCTATACCTATCATGCCGGCGCATATAGATTCAGCATGGGCAACGCCGTAACCTATCAGAGGTCCTTCTCCGTAACGATATCAGATGTTGCCATGGATCCCGGCGTGAGCAATACGGTGTTTCGCAACGGTCTTATGGTTTCAATTCCCACATCATTTTTGTTATCTGGCAGCGTCATTGAATTATTTGTGATCGACACCCGCTTTACCGGCAACGAACTGTATTCAAATTACAGCGATGAATTCGGCATTGCATGGGGATTTACCAAGAGGGGGGCCGATGAAAAGAAACAAGATAACGTCAAAATGATCAGGAATGTTCTTACAAATGTAAGAGTAGGCGCGAGCTATTTGACCTCTAAAGGCAATAAAGGCTTCACGATGAACATGGGATGGGTTTTCTAACACAATAATAGGTATTTCATTTATTGCTCCCTATTCATAAAAAATAACTTTTAAAGGAGGTTTTCATCATGCCAACACCAGCCCGCGTTGCCGTAGTGCCGAAGGAAAAGGGACTTCTTTCCATTGTCGAAGTGGTTCTTCCTGATCCTCTGCCCCACGAGGTGGTGATCAAGCAGTTTTCAAGCGGTGTGTGCCACAGCCAGCTCCACCAGATCCACAATCCGAGGGAGACCCCCGTTGTTCTCGGCCACGAGTCAACAGGCGTCGTCATAGCCAAGGGCAGTCATGTATCTCATGTGAAAGAGGGCGATTCGGTCATGGTAACCTGGGTTCCCCGGAACAAGGCCGACAATCCGCAGCCCACCCGGCCGGCTACGTTAAAATTGCCGGACGGGACAACGGCGGTGTCTCAAAATGTTTTCACATGGGCGGACAAGACAATTGCCGATGAGCAGTACGTGGTCCGGATACCCGACGACACCGCAAAAGATGTGACGTCGGTGATTGCCTGTGCGGTGATTACCGGCGCCGGCGCCGTTCTCTATACCGCCGGCGTGAAGAAAGGGGAAAGTGTCGCCGTCTTCGGCGTCGGGGGGGGTGGGACTCTCCGCAATTGCCGCAGCGAAGGTGGTGGGCGCCGACCCGATTATCGCCGTGGATCTGGATGACGGCAAATTGGAATTTGCCCGCCGGTTCGGGGCCACAGCGACTGTCAATGCTTCAAAAGAGGATGCGGTCAAGGCGATCCGAGCCATCACCGGGCGCGCCGGAATGTTCGACAGCTTCAGAAGGCCCATGTCCGGAGTGGATTTTGCCTTTGACTGCATCGGACTGAAAACAACCATGGAACAAATTCATCGTGCCGTCCGGGGGGGTTCGCTTGGACTGCTTGGCGGCGGCACAGCCGTGGTGGTCGGCATCCCGCAGACCAAGGTTGAATTGAACGCCCTCGACATTGTGGTCAATGAAAAAAAGTTTATCGGAAGCAACGGCGGGTCCTGCCATCCGGATCGGGACTTCCCTATTTTTCTGGAGTGGCACAAAAGCGGAAAGCTCGACCTGAATGCCCTGGTTACGCAACGGTTCACCCTTGACCAGATAAACGACGCGGTCGCGGCTTTAGAATCGGGCAGCATCCAGGGCCGGGCAATTTTGGAATTCTGATTTCCGGCGGCCTGATCTCCGTCAGATGATTGATCGCTGCTTCTATTGCGGGTTTCGCCATGGAGGCTTTGCCGGTTTATGCAACTGCTGATGACGGATAATAAAACGAATCCCGCCTCGATAAATTCTCAAATCTGTGTCACATTCACCCACAGTGAGACATATTTGATACACGGCCTGTATCAATGGAAAAAGAAAATGGCAGATAAGCGAATAAATACATCAGGATGTAAATTCATAATATCATGGGCGCGATTGGTATATTTATTGCCTCCGTTCGTCAATACCCTCTGAAGACAAGAGCGACGGCAGAGGGTAAAAAAATTCCGAAAATGAAAAGACCATAAAGAAAAAGAAAGAAAAAGGAGTATTGAAAAATGAGAACAAAGCAGGATTACATCAAAGGCCTTTCCAAAATGAAGAGGAACCTTTATTTCGACGGGCAGTTAATCGACCGGACGGATGAATTGCAGATGGATTGTTTGAATACCATCGGCACAACCTATGACGAAGCGGCCAAACCGGAGAATGAAGCCCTCATGACGGCGACGTCCCATCTGACGGGACAGAAAATCAACCGCTTTACCCACATTCACCAGAACAAGGAAGACCTGCACAAAAAGCAGGATATGACCCGTTTGCTCTGCCAGAAAGTCGGCGGCTGCATCCAGCGCTGCATGGGCATCGACGGCACCAACGCCATTTACAATGTCTCTTACGAGGCGGACAAGCAAAACAATGGGGCCACGCAGTACCATGAGAACTTCAAAAAGTGGTTGACCCGCTTTCAGACGGAAGACCTGGTCGGCTGCTGCGCGCAGACGGACATCAAAGGCGACCGTATGCTGCGCCCCGCCGAGCAGCCCGATCCCAATGCTTATGTGCACATTAAGGAAAGAACCAAAGACGGCATCGTCGTCGAGGGCTGCAAGGTTCACATTTCCGAAGCGTCCGTGGCCGATGAAGTCCTGGTGCTGCCGACCCGCGCACTGCGGGTTGAAGACAAGGACTATGCCGTGGCGTTTGCCGTCCCCGGCGACTGGGACGGGTTAAAGCAGGTCGTGACCGTTCACAACCTGAGGCCCAGAGAACATTACAAGCGCGGCTTCGTGCCGGGCGCAACCGATTCGTACATGATCTTTGAAAATTGCTTCGTCCCCTGGGAGCGCGTCTTTCTGGCCGGCGAGCATCAGCACGGCGGCGTTCTGGCCCTGCTTTTCGCATTATTCCATCGTCATTCCTATTCCGGCTGCAAGCCCGCCATCGGCGATGTGATCCTGGGCACCGCCGCCCTCGCCGCCGAATGCAACAACGTGCACAAGCAGCCGCATGTGCGCGAAAAGCTGGCCGAAATCATCATGACCATTGAACTCGGTTATGCCGCGGGCTACACGGCGTCCGACCTGGGGAAACCCGAAGTCTATATGCCCGGCGTCGGCTTTGTTCCCTATGGCCCCGGGTCTTACATTCCCCATTCCATTTACTGCAACGTCGGACGCTGTCTGTCGGGCGAGGCAGTCTGGCGCGAAGCGGAAATTCTTTGCGACATCGCAGGCGGCGTCGTGGCGACGTTCCCGCATGAAAAGGATTTTGCCAATCCCGTCACGGGCGAACTGCTTTTAAAATACACCAAGCGCAATCCGAACATGTCCGCCGAAGACCAGGCGCAGTTCTGGCGCTATCTGGGCGATGTCCTGTGCTCGGCCACGGGCGGGATCACCAATGTGGGCAACTATCACGGCGGCGGCTCTCCCATTATGGAGCAGATCGCCATCACGACGCAGTACGACATCGAATCCCGCAAGAAGCTGGTGAAGTACATCGCCGGCATGAGCGGCGGAGACCGCGAAGCACTGGCCGATAAAATCGGCAAATAGCCATTGAAGAAAGAGGCGTGTGAACGGGTAAAAAGGATTCATTTACAGCATAGTGCTTTTTCCCTTCATGACGACCGGCATCAGGACGCCGGTCGTCATGAAGGACTGCCCTTTGAGATGTCTCCGGCGTTTATCTCCTCACTCTTTACTCTTCACTCCTCAAATCTCCATCGACTTTTTAACAAAATATTGTCGCCAATTTTTCTCCTGGTATTTCCAAATTGTCCCGCCGCGTATCGATTCAACGATTGCTTTGAATGCGGAGCTTTCCTTCAAACCGTTGCTTCAGATTGTGCCGTCCGGGAGGCGGCAAATAATGACTGTTAAAGGAATCTTTTCTGAGCCGCCTTCGCAAAAAAGCATTCAAACCATTGCAAAGTAAAAATTATCAAGTGTTACTATAAAGTAAAATTTAAAAAGGCCATTAACCGAAGGGATGTTCAACCGAACCGCATTTTTGTCTTTATACTTATTTAATAATATCAATTATATATAAATCTTATACTCGTTCGGCACCCAGTAAAAAAACCTTGACTTAAAACGATACTATGCCTTTAATTATAACATTATAACTATATCATAAAAAAGGGGGAGGGTTGTGATATGTCTGAAAAAACTATATTTTCCTTGTTCCGGTATGGTCGGATTCCATTATTGCTTTTCGGACTTGCAGGATTCATCGGCTGCAGCAGCAGCGGCGCCGATCTGCAAACCGGCGTCTTTCTGGACAGCCCCGTGGCGGGTCTTTCTTACTCGACGCCGAACGTATCCGGGACAACCGATGCCGCCGGAAAATTCAATTACTATCCTTACGAAACCGTCACCTTTTCCGTGGGCGGTCTGACCCTCGGTTCCGCCAAAGGGAAAGCCGTTGTCACACCGACGGACATTGTATCGGGGGCAACCGGCGCCGGGGATCAGCGGGTCGCCAACATGCTGGTGTTTTTGCAGACTCTCGATCAGGACGGCGATTTGAATAACGGCATTCAGATCACGCCGGCCATTGCCGCCGTCGTTGCCAATTATGCTGCAGCAATTAATTTCAATCAGACGACGTCGGCATTTGCTGCCGATGCGAACGTTACAGCGCTTCTGGAGGCGTTGAATGCGGCCAACGTATTCACAGACACCGACACGCGGGCGCGAACCTTGCGCAACGCCGTTGCCGCGCAGGAGCACTTCGCCCGTTCGACATCGGAACGCAAGGTGGCAAATACCCAATACGGACAAATCAAGGGCTTTGCCGCCAATGCCTCGACCTGGCAGTGGTTGGGGATTCCTTATGCGAAGCCGCCCATCGGCGATCTTCGCTGGAGGCCGCCTCAGCCGCCTGTCGCCTGGACGGGCGTGCGGGATGCCGTCGCCTGGGCCGATCAGGCCGCGCAGGGCACAGCCTATCAGAAATACGGCGAGGGCGGGATGAGCGAGGATTGTCTTTATCTCAATGTAACGGCGCCTAAGAATGCTTCGAATCTACCGGTCATGGTCTGGTTCCACGGCGGGGGATACCAGATACTGTCGAGCAATACAAAAGGGTATAATAATGCGGACGGCCCGACAACAAAGGGGGTGGTCCTGGTCACGGTCAACCACCGGCTGAACATCTTTGGTTATCTGGCTCATCCCTGGCTGACGGCAGAATCGACGTATGGCGGATCGGGCAATTACGGCAATATGGATCTGGTCATGGCGCTCACCTGGGTGAAAAACAACATCGCCAATTTCGGCGGCGATCCGAACAGCGTTACCATCTTCGGACAGTCCGGCGGCGGCAGAAAAGTCTGGTCTATGATCATGACGCCCCTGGCCAGAGGCCTTTTCCACAAGGCGATCATCCAGAGCGGTTCACTGCGGCCGGATACACGTAGCCTGGAAACAGCCGAAGCAATGGGCCAGGCTCTTTCTGCGAAACTCGGCGTCACCACGCTGGCCGAAATGCGCGCCAAGAATTGGACGGAAGTTATTTCTGCCTACCCTTCAACGGTGCCGGATCCCTATCCTAACGTGGATAACTATTATTTCCCCGAGACGGAAAGAAGCATCATTGAAGGGAATAAGCAAAATGATCTGCCTTTCATGATCCTCGTCACAAAATCGGATTCCGCGGAACCGAAATCAACCCTGAAAAATTATCTCCCCCTGGTGGCGGACCACACCCAAAGTAATGTCTATGCCACAATCTTCACCAAGGTTCCTTCGGGCTGGGCCGCCCAAGGCGTAATGCCTTATCATTCCGTTGAGTTGAGCTATGTTTTCAACACACCGGAAAGTGCGGTTGGTCACTACATATTAAACCTGGTCACCGATCCCGCGACAGGCAAAAAGCTGGCCGTCGGCGATCTGAACGGCAACGGCGTAACAGGATCGGCGGGAGATATGGAGGATATATTAACATCGACAGGGTGGGACGCTGCGGATGAAGCTGCCGCTGATACGGTAATGACCATGTGGACCAATTTTGCCAAAACGGGCAATCCTTCCACGGCAAATTTTACGTGGCCTCCTTATACGTCGTCCAACGACACCTATGTTGAAATCGGTGCGACGCCCGTGGTTAAAACAGGGTTATCGACGGTTTTCCCGTGAGCCGCGGCTTGCGTCGAAAGACTTAAAAGAGTGGGCTGCATCCTGACGCAACCCACTCTGAGAATTCTAGTCAAACGAATATTTTAGCTATTAATAAAAACTAAGGAGGAAAGCATGATGCACCAGAGATCCAGATTATCCTTGTTCCGGCATGGTCGGGCGCTTTTGTTGTTTTTCGGACTTGCGGTGTTTATCAGCTGCAGCAGCGGCGGCGCCGATCTGCAAACCGGCGTCTTTCTGGACAGCCCCGTGGCGGGTCTTTCTTACTCGACGCCGAACGCATCCGGGACAACCGATGCCGCCGGCAAATTTACGTACTATCCCTACGAAACGGTTACCTTTTCCGTGGGCGGTTTGACGTTGGGTTCCGCCACCGGAAAAGCCACGATCACGCCGCTGGACATTGTTTCGGGCGCAACCGGCGCTGCGGATCAGCGAGTCGCCAACCGGCTGGTGTTTTTGCAAAGCCTCGATCAGGACGGCGACCTGAACAACGGCATCCAGATCACGCCGGCCATTGCCGCCGTTGTCGCCACCTATGCCGCAAAAATTAATTTCAATCAGACGACGTCGGCATTCGCCGCCGATGCAAATGTGGCGGCGCTTCTGGCCGCGCTCAATGCGGCCAATGTCTTTACCGACACCGATCCGCGGGCGCGGACCCTGCGCAGCGCCGTTGCGGCTCAGGAGCACTTCACCCGTTCGACGGCCGAACGCAAGGTGGTAAGCACCCAGTACGGCAGCCTGAGCGGATATGCGGCTAACGCGACCACCTGGCAATGGCTGGGCATTCCGTATGCCAAACCGCCCATCGGCGACTTACGTTGGAAGCCGCCGCAACCGCCCGTCGCCTGGACGGGCGTGCGGGACGCTGTTGCCTGGAGCGATCAGGCCGCGCAGACCATCGCTAATCAAGTTTTCGGCGAGGGCGGGATGAGCGAGGATTGTCTTTATTTGCATGTCACCGCGCCGAAGAACGCCTCGAACCTTCCCGTCATGGTGTGGTTCCACGGCGGCGCCTTTGCCGTCCTGACGGCCAATTCCAAGCAGTACAACAATCCCGCGGGCCTCACGACCAAAGGCGTTGTGGTGGTAAGCGTCAGCCACCGCCTGGGGCCTTTCGGCTATATCGCCCACCCGTGGCTTACTGCAGAGTCTGGTTATAATGGTTCCGGCAACTACGGCCAGATGGACCTGGTCATGGCGCTCACCTGGGTGAAGAACAATATCGCCAACTTCGGCGGCAACCCCAACAGCGTTACGATTTTCGGCCAGTCCGGCGGCGGCGGAAAGACGATCGCTTTGATGATGTCGCCCCAGGCCGCAGGTCTGTTCCATAAAGCCATCTGCCAGAGCGGAGCAAGCATCAACGTGCCAAGCAGTACCCCCGCCACGTCGCTTGCGGGCATGGAAGCCGTCGGAACGGCCATGCTCAACAGGCTGGGGGTCGCATCTCTGGCTGAGGCGCGCGCCCTGCCGTGGACGGCCATCATCCAGTCGGAGACGGACGCCGGGGTGACAAGGGAAGTTTACCGGCCCAATGTCGACTATTATTATCTGCCCAAAACGTATTATCAAACCATGCTCGACGGTATCCCCGGCGACGTGCCTTTCATGGTCGGCGTCACTTCAGCCGACAATCTGCCTTTGAGACAGCAACTGTCGCTTTTCCTGGTCCAGCGCACGCCTTATTACCAGTCCAATCAGTATGCCTATATATTCGACCGCGTCCCCGACGGCTGGGCGGAGCTGGGGTTGCATAGTGTGCACGCTTTTGAACTGCCTTATCTTTTCAAGTATCCGCAGGGTTTTGTCGCCAACTATGCATTGGGCCTTGTCTTCCTGCCTGACTACTCCAAACCGTTCATCGGCGATTTAAACGGCAACGGCGTCACCGGATATGATGGGGATTTGGATGATATTTATGCGTCCATGAGATGGAGTTCCGTGGACGACGCACTGATGGAAGACGTGATGACGACATGGACGAACTTTGCCAAGACCGGCAATCCGAGCACGACGTCTTTGACCTGGCCGGTTTATACCGTAGCCAACGGAGACTATGTGCGATTCGGTCCCACAGCGACAACGGTCAACACGGGATTGTCGACGGCTCTGCCGTAAAGTATCATGCCGTAAGGCAGAAACGGCGCTTTCGTCCCGGCGATGGAAGCGCCGTTTTTTGATCAACCGCTTCAATGGACAATAAGGCGTCCGTCCTAAAAACACGGCTCGGCGACCCGTGATGACGGGCTCGACCTGGCCGGCCTATACTGCAAATCAATAATCCTTCTATGGAAACAGGGACTGTGATGACAACGGTCAAGGCGGTATTGACCGGGGCTGTCCAATGATGCTATGAAATATCGCAACGGACCGTTTAAAACAGGAGACCTTTGAAAAACGTCTCTTATGTCATTGCGAGCGAAGCGAAGCAATCTCATAAGCGCCCGATAATTAAAGAGATTGCCACGGCACTCCGTGCCTTGCAATGACAGAAAACAGAGAAATTCAAAGGTCTCAACAGGTAAAAAAACATGAAATAATGAAAACCATTCAGAAGGAGTCATGACAATGAAAGAAATCTTTGCCGAACTTACAACCGGAAAAATCTGCGGGATGACGGAGCGCGACGTTTTCGCTTTTAAAGGCATTCCCTATGGCGCCCCGACGGGCGGCAGCCACCGTTTCCTGCCTCCTGAGCCGGTCAAGCCATGGGCCGGCATAAGATACGCAGGCGACTATGGCCCCATCTGTTTCCAGACCGGATTTCTCGTCGACGAGGAACGGAATTACGCAAACGCACGCGCGGAAGGACATATCCGGTACCTGCCGCAGAGTGAAAATTGCCTGGTCCTGAATGTCTGGACGCCGGGCTTGAAGGACAGCGGCAAACGGCCCGTCATGGTGTGGCTGCACGGACGGGGTCATTACGCCGGCGCCGGCTCGGAGGCCATGTACAACGGCGCCAATCTCGCAAAACGCGGCGATGTGGTTGTTATCACCGTGAATCACCGGCTGAATGTGTTCGGCTATCTGTACCTCGATGAAATC
>JAFGHS010000077.1 GCA_016930075.1 Deltaproteobacteria bacterium | reverse complement strand
CTTATCTCCTTCTCGATTATGGCAGACTAACATGCACCTTATTGCACTGTCCAGTTTCTGGGGAGTATTATACCCCAAGAAGAGATTCAGAAGAATCTGTTCCCGTTAAACTCGATGATAAGGCGCTTTTTGAATCTAAGGTATAAGCCGGGTCTATTGCAACAAGGCAGGAAAGATCAGCCGGGTTATCGTTAATGATGAATACCGGCCATATTGGAAGATATCTTCCCTTGACTATACCATGAAAGTAAATCAGTGGGGTTTGCGTCATCATGGCCTCACGAAGGCCAATATTATCACGATGATTTGGATTTACGCCCCTGTACCTATAAACAAGCAATCCATCATCGGTAAAAGAATCATCATAAGGTCCGGCCGGTGTTGAAGTAATGGAAATAGGAATGCTTTCAAATTGTTTCGGCTTCCAAATTCCTGCCGGGCCAATGACAGTTATCCTTTGCCCCTTAAAGTTAAATCCTTTTTCAAGAACATTTCGAGGGACGGCGCCGTCGTAAATATCAAATTGTGATTTAATCCAATGAAATGCTGCCGATCTTATTTCTTTTTCCACATCCGATACCTTCTTATCACCTCTCCCGCTCAAATTAGAAATCGGCTTCTATCTCCCCCCTACCCCTGTATTATCTGGTCAAGCCTCTGGCTTTCGATATACGTGTTGATCTGAAGCTCTATCAATCCCTCTGCAATTTCCCCGGAAATCTTGCCATGGTCCATGATGGGCTCCTTGAAAATGGAACGCTTGGCTAAGCCGCCACAGCCGCCGGCTTTTTGGCGGGTGTGGTCGGTCTTTAGCCTTTTGTTGGGCTTTAATTAAATCAATTTACTATTGCGACTCTGAGAATGTAAGCATCCAAAGCTCCGGTGACTCTGAACGGTTTCCAATAAGGGGTGCGACTTGGAAAACTATCTTGTTTCCTAAAGAATTCCAGTCATAGTCTGAAACAAGAAATCTTTTCTTTCTTGCTTTGTACTTATTGAAATCTGTGAGCTGAATAATTTTTCCGCTTCGCTTGAGATAAAGTTCAGTCCGCAAAGTATTTGCTCTTGATTTCGGTGCACTCCAATTCTTATCTCCCCTGCTCGATATAAACGCCATTGATTTTCCAGATGGCGAAAAAATACCGTGTTCATCCCATGTAGCAGGGCTGTCTATGAGTTTCTTAACGTTGGTGCCGTCTTCATCACAGACATATATATCATCGACATATGCCTGTCCGTTCGGCGTAAACGAATAAATAAACTTGCCATTATCGGTAAAGCCATGAGTCTCATAAAATCCGCGTCCATTGGGTGAGAGAGTCTTGTGGTTACTGAGCATATTCTTCCCACGTTTGTCTATGTCGAAATCCGCAAGATGAATATTCCAACCATCCCACTGATTCTCACCACCAGCCCCGAGGTTAAGTCTTCTTATCCATCGCCAGGATTTCCCTGTAGCTGTCCTTTGTGCAAAAATGATTTTGGTGCCATCTTTGTTAAAATGTGGGTGCAGGGCAGCATGATTTAATGAGGATGACCAGATCAACTTCGCTTCAGTTCCATCCTTATTGATGATCCAAAGATCGTTATTGATTCCCCAAGCCATATGGTTAAAAAACCTGTGTTTTGAATTGTTACTCTCAGCTTGTAGCACAAGATATTTGCCGCTGGGATGCCACGCCGGTTGGCCTATGAATCCCCTTGGAATTATTGATCTTGCAGTAATATTTTCCTTCGCATTGCCATCAGGCTGCATGACAAACAAGTCGGTATTCTTCATCTCAACATCAGTGATTGAATCAAAAGCAATCAGATTGTGATTCTTGCCTTTGTGCCAAGCAACACGCCCACCTTTATTCTCTATCTTGAGAACAGTCCACTTTTGTTGACCATCTGTTTTGTATGGATCTTCTTCTGCGACTACAACGGAAGATATGATTAATAATATGATTAAAGGTCTTGCTTTTTTTATGAGCTTCACCGGCTTATCTCCTTGCCCAACATTGCTGATCAGCTTCGCGACGTAGGAGCGTCAGCTGGAGTTCCTTGTTGGGCGGATTTCGCAAATTTACTTTTTGGGGTGTTTCTTAAAGAACCCCCAGATGATGTCAGTCGCATTGATTCTACTGGATTGCTTGCCCACCATGAATTCCGGCAACAGACTCTTGCCGCCGGCCCAGGTGTGGCCGAGCCCCTCGACGGTGATGTAAACCACTTCCGCACCCTCGTCGCCCGAACCATAGATTTCGGTACGAACGCCGTTCGCCTCGGACGTGTCTAGCGGCGTTAAAGGGCAGCCTATCGCCTTGCACCACTTCAGGATTGAATCGCGCACGGGCGGCTTTGGCTTCGCGCGAATCTTATCACTGCCGCCGGTTGCCAGCTTCGGCACACCGCCTTCTATCAGGTTGAGCGGATCGGCTGTACCGGTAATGTAGATCATCGCGACGGGACTGTTCAACGTTGGCGGCTCCACCCATAACGCGCCCGAGACAGGAGCGATAGCCGCAATACGCTCAGATAATTCCGCCCCGATGCGAAAACTCATAGAAGCGCCGTTAGAAAAACCCACAACGTAAATTCGCCTTTGCTCCACGGCAAACCTGGCAAGCAAGTCATCAAGCATTGCGTTGAGAAAACCGACATCATCTATAGCTTTCTGGCCCGAATAGAACCGCTCGGAACCATCGTTCCACAGTTGCGGGTTTCTGCTGAAATGGCTCCGTTTCGTCGGGTCTGGAGGCATGGCGTCGGGAAAGACAGCAAGGAATCCGGCCTCGTCCGCTTTCGCACCCCAGCCGGTTTCGGTGGCCGCAGCTTTGCCGGTGCCGCCTCCGCCGTGCAACATGATGACGACGGGCATGGACGACTTGCCATCGTAGCCCGGCGGGACGTGAACAGTGTAGTGGCGCTCCAGTTGGCCCACGCGGATCGTAATTACGTGATCGCCCGAGTTTTCGGTATTGGGTTGCATGCTGTCTGCACGGCCTGCGCTCCCGCTCACACACCCGATCATAAGCACAATCGCCAACAGAAACGGGATTGTGGCGTTGAGAATTCTAAGCATTGTTTTCTCTTTCATCTCATTCCCCCCAACCATGTTTATCTGGATCTCGATAAAAACCCCAACGACGCAAGTATCGCGGTATAATGCCGGCCGCACTGTTTTTATTTTTTCGGCTCAGGCAATGGGCAACGCCCTATCACCTCGGCTCTTTCTATCTTGAGTCAAGAGCAGACTTGGTCCCTTTTAATTCGATTGAGGACGTTGTTCGCATTTGTGTTCCTCGCCAAGCATTGTGTCGATCATACATTGGGGTCCAATGCTTCACCTGCTGATATGCGTTCAACAGTACGTTGCTTGAGCGCATCACCTTTTGAAATCCTTTCCAGTACTTCACGCAGGCCGACAATATCCGGGTCCCAGATTGACAGATGTTGGGTTTGAAACTTCCAGAATTCCCATGAATACGGCCAAGATTCGGCCAACATGAGTTTCGCCGCACGGCTCTCCATTTCGCCCATGGACGGCATTAGAGCAACAAATGTACTCGTAATGATGGCCCAAGGTATTCCCAAAATACCAACAGGCTCACGTAGCCATCGGGCCTTGGCTGACAACCAGGATGCACCAATCATGGGGAATGAAAGCAAGATCCAGATCAATGAGATTGGAAGGAGCAAGATGCCGAAAGTTAATTCCACGATGAGCCCAAGAACAAGTGTCGTAACCAATTGCAGAGGAATAACAAAGATGGCCGTGATTCCAATCAAGACGTTCAGGATTCGATTTGCTAACACGGATATGTCCTCTTCTGTTTTATGCGAACGTCACGGTTAAGAGGCTAGCAAAGGATCATAGCGGATTTGCCAGTCCTTCTTCAACCGTTTGTTCGGCGATTTTTCATTTACTGTCCAAAGGCTTCCATCCTTTGGTAAAGAAGGAGTAGAGTAAAGCTCCTGACCACTCAAGAGGTAGCTGTCCTCCTTTAGGGCCGCCTTTAATACCGTCACCAAATACACCAACAAGCTGGTCAATCAAGGCCTTTTTCTCTTCGGTCGTTATTGTCAGAAATTTCAACTTTCCGTCCTCTGTTCTAGTGCTGTCTACCAAACAATATGCAGACATTGTTGTGGCATAGAGGAGCATCCTCCACAACTCTTCATTCGCAGCCATATTCTCACTTAATTTTCTTAAAAACGTACCTTCTTTTGAAGCAGTGTCCTCTGGTTTATTAAAGGCGTTTTCAAAAGTGTTAAGGAGGTTTTCATTGTTTTGAACAATCGATGAATAGATTGTAAAAAACGATTCCGCAGATTTCTTGATAATTTCGTTCTTACTATTAAGATATGGTTTTGTAAATTCTGCCGCTGTCCTCATTTCATTATTGAAAACGATTATGTCCTTCATTAGCGAAACCACATCGCTTGATTCACTATTCTTTATGCGCGATCCAGCGATTTCAGAAGACTGGAAACTTTTGATAATAGCTGTCATGAAATCATAGGCCTCCGTTGCTCCTGCAAGGTTTGGAATGAAGGCCATCATTAATAAAAAAAGCACTATTTTTTTCATGGGGCCTCCTGATTCAGTTTTCCCTGTTTTATCAGCCGAACAGTGTTTATACAGACTGTATAAATCTCCGACATGCCTCCATGCGATGAATAATTGGTGAGATTTTTCAGGGTTGGTTAACTTTTTCTCCTTATGCGCTTCCTCCCTTTAAAAGTTTGTGTTTCGCGTCCACACATCCAAAGCCCCATTGGATGTCGGAAGTCCTACCATCATTTATCAAAAATGATTCCCCTCAAATAATTTTTTAATCACAACCGCATGAAGGGCTGACTGTGCCATCACAACAAAGAGCACGGCCATCTTGACAGCCACAAACACCACCGTGATGTGAACAACAACCACGACGTTGGGGATCAACAGGAATATTTACTTTTGCAACGATCAAATTGTTATCATTTACATCAGACCGAGAGCTAATAGGAGGTTTGCATACCTTGCACGGAACATAGCCCGCTTTTATAGCCTCTTCTGGAGAGCTGAATTTAATTAAATTTTGAGGATAGATTTTTTTTGCCCATCGACATGTTGGGTAATGATACTTATTTGAGTTTTTTGAAGCCCAAAATTCGCCTGAGAGAGATACAGCCGAAAAGATAAAAAGAAGTGTTAATACGAAAATAAAAACAGATTTCTTTTTCATAATATAACCTCCTTTGGGAACATTTAAAAATGTTTCATTTGTTTGATACTTAAAACATTTTCAGAGTTTCTTTCTTCTTTTCATTAATCCAGAAAGAGTATCCGGTAATAATTTTTGAAGGGTTGGTTAACTTTTTCTCCCTATGCGCTTCCTCCCTCTATCTTCTGTTACACTTCCAAATCCAAGCCCCGTTGGGTATTTGCCTCTAATTCCATGATGGTTGACTACTGAGCCCCCAACCCACGCAATATTGCCTGAAGACCACGAATTGCTTCAGTATGACTTTGCCCCTTGCTTCTCAAAGTTACGTAAGCAGCCGCGTACTCTGCATATTTCTGATTTTCAATTCTTCTGTAAAAAAGCTTATTCATTCCTTCCATTATATTTATCAAGCTCTCTTGGACACCTTCCTTTTTTAGGAGGTTTAGTGCTGTTACGCTCATATCTGCTATCTGCGTTTTATCCTCAACAAAGGTTGCAGATAGTTGATTCAGCAAGCTACGGAACCTTGCCACAGTAATATGATCTTTAGAAACGTAGCCACCGGCGTTGATCGTCGCAAGTTTATATTCAAGCGACTCACTCGCATGGGCAGTGGTTAACGGACTCAGTAATATTAATACAAATAGGTATGGTAATAATCGGTTAAGCATGTACATAAAACATTCGCCTCCAGTCTTATTCCCCCTCCCGGATTTCATATTCCATACGTCTTTTCTGACATATATCTTCGCGCAATTGCGATATAGACTACATTACCTATTATTTTTTCCCGGTAGCAGCAGCCCTTTCTGTACCGGGTTTTGGTCCCGCCGAGAGAATTTCCTCCATATACTTTTCAATACGTTTGATCCTCTCTTTGAGTTCTCGGTTCTCTCTGTTTTTTGCTGCTAATTTTCTGATGTCCTGCACCCTTGACTTAATCGCCTGAATGATCTCTTCGTCTTCTTCCTCAAATAATTCCATGATTTCTTCGCAGAGTTCAAACAGGCGTTCGTCAGTGCAGACAAAGGTGTGTTCTGGTAGGTCGGCTTCTTTGCCGGTTAGGAGCCAGTCGATGGAGCAGTTCGCCGCTATTGCTATTTTCACTAACTGATCCCATTCTGGTACATGCCCTTCGGCTCCGCGTTTCAGATAATTCATTAAAGTTGAATAACCCATTTCCGCTTTGTCAGCAAAAGCAGGATTTTTCAAACCTGTCTTTTTTATTGCCAACTTCAATCTGTTAGTAAAATCAATATTTTTGGTAGCCATGAAAAATATCCATTTAAAAATAATGTTAGACCTAACATTTTTCTTGACATAATATGTTAGGTCTTGTATTATCCTTACAACCTAATTACACGGTAACAATTAACTACAACGAAGTTTCACGAGGTGACAACACAATGCAAAAAATTAAGAGAACTGTCAATAAAAATCTATTGTTTGCGTTAATTCACTACAATGGATTAACGCTCGAAACCCTCGCAAAATCCCTTAACCCGCCTCTAAGCAAATCCGTTCTGAGTCGGCTTTGCAACCCGAATCATCCTCACAAAGCCGAATTTCGGATCAAGGAAGTCTCCGAAAAACTGTGCGTCCCTTCGGAAATTCTGTTTCCGTATGACCTTCAACCGGTGAGCGAGGAGATCAAAAATGATGATGAGGCAGCAATTGAATCTTGATTTTTCAAAGCCCGCCTATTCCGGGGGTGCTGTAGGTGATCAAGATGAATTTTTTTATCAAAAAATCGACCGTCAAGTGAAGTCAATTTAATTGACTGGAGTTGACTGTTATGGAAAACGCCCTGCTTTTACTAAGAGAAGATCCACGCGACGTATCGGATGAAGTGATCGGCCGGATTACAAATTTCAAGGAAGCGCTCCGGCTCTGCAAATCCATATCCGGCCTGAACGATCAGCAAATCTGCCAGGAGCTCGACATCGATCCGGGACAATGGTCCCGCATCTGGTCAAACAACGCCCATTTCCCCGTTGAGAAGATTACCTGCTTTATGAACCTGTGCGAAAACGTGGTGCCGGTGCGATGGCTGGCTATGCAGTATGGGTTTGAACTCCGGCCAATGAAAAGCGCCCTCGAAAAAGAGATCGAACGGCTCACCGAAGCGCTTAAGAAATCAGAGTTGGAAATGGGTGTGATTAAGGATTTTTTGCGGGACATCAAACGCAAATAAATGAAAAGACCTTGGGAGGTTAAGGATGCCGGAAACTTACAAAGAGCATGAATACAACGGTAAGCCAATGATCAAAGTCCTTCTCTATATTGAGAAGGATGGAACGGAGCGGTGGTTTAGCTTCGGTGTGGTCAAGGCCAATGCGATTTTGAACAACGTCGAGGCAATCAGGCGATTTGCCGCAAAGAACAGCAAATAAATCGATAAATCAGAGGAGGCTTATCAATGGAAACCGCACAGTCGAAAACAGGTTTAAATCTTATCGCGTACCTTAAATTCCTTTTCAGGGAGGCATTCATTTCACTGATTGCATGGTTTTTTCTCCAATCCTACACGCTCGACAGGAAAATGGACAGGCTCATCAGGTGGCTGGACAGAGCAAGCCGTGTGCTGGCTTATGTGGCGATCCTTCTGGCCGTCATTTTTATCATTCTTCCGGCTTTAGCCACGATCATCATGAATTGAGGAATATGACGACAGGCGCGAATCATACTCATAAACATCCATCCGTCACGCAGGTCATAGGCCGTTACGCCGACTTCTCGATGATCCCCGAAGAAGTACTGAGCATGGCCTCGGAACGGGGAACCATTGTTCACGCCGTGTGCGCCTCTTACGCCCTGGGCCTCCCCTATATGCGCCGGATTCCTGAAAACTGCCTGGGCTATATCGATTCATTCAAAAACTGGTTTGACCGGCATGTGTCCGACGTGCTGGCCGTCGAGAAAAGATTCTTTGACGAACAACTCGGATTCCACGGCCAGCCCGATTTTATTCTGGTTATGAAATCGGAAGGCCCTGTCCTGGTCGATCTGAAAACACCCGCAGTGCTTCAAAAATTATGGCGTCTTCAACTCGCCGCTTACAAGCATTTATCAACGAAAATCGGAAAATACGGCATTCGCAAAGCCGGTTCATTGCGCCTCTTTCCCAACGGGAACACGGCCAGAATGGACTGGTACGACAAAATGGAAGCTTACGACTTCAACGTGTTTCTCTGCATGTTGCAGGTCGAGAAATTTATCAATTCCAGATGAAGGAGGAAAGTTGACTATGATTGATTTCAGCGCAGCCCTGAAAGAGGAAAGCTTTCAGGAAGAGGAACAGAACCAGGAGCATCTTCCGGTCATTGTGACCGGATACCCTTCCATGGAGACGGTGAAGGCAAGGTTCATCGTTTATCAGAAGGCAGTGGACGGAATGCTCGTCAAGGCGAACTCCCATAAGGTGAAGAGCGAGGGGGACGCCCAGGAAGCGGTGACCATGCTCAAACAGGTCAAGGACATTGCGAAGAAGATTGACACGCAGAGAAAGAAGATCGTTGCCGATCCCAACGATTTCGTAAAGTCCGTCAACGGCTTATGCAAAATCTTCACCGACAAGATGGCGCAAATTGAGAAGGTCCTCAAAGCTGAAGTTTCCGTCTATCAGCAGAGGGTCGCCATGGAGAAAAGGCGTCAGGAGGAAGAGGAGCGCAAGGCCCTTGAAGAGCATAACCGGAGGCTTAAGGAGGAAGCGGAGGCGATGAATAAAAAGCTTCTGCAGGAAGCGGAATCGGCCGGCCTGTCAACCGAAAACATAAAGCCGATTGAAGCTCCTGTCATCCTCGCCGCCAAACCGGCCAGGGAGCCTACGGTCATCCGGTCCGAATCTGGCGCGGGCGCTCATCAAAGATCGGTATGGAAATTCGAGATCGATAACCCCGGTCAAGTCCCCCGCGAATATCTTTGCCCGGATGAAGACAAGATCAAGGACGCTGTTAAGTCCGGCGTAAGGGAAATACCCGGGATCAGGATTTACGAAGATTTCGATACCGTCATTCGATAGAAAGGAGAATTTTGAAATATGGCTCAACAACAAACGACTTCACGGGGACGCGGCAATCAGTCGAACAACGTTCCCGCCACAATTGACCCGCGCGTAACCACGATTAGAACATTATTCAACGATAACCGCGTTAAATCGGAAATCGCCAAAGCCCTTCCCAAGCATCTCAACGCCGACAAGCTGATCCGGGTGGCGATGACGTCCATTCAGCGCACCCCCAAACTGGTTGAATGCTCTCAACAGAGCTTGCTGGCATGCCTGATGACTTGCGCCGCCCTTGGGCTGGAGCCCGATCCGTTTCTCGGTCAGGCATATCTTGTTCCTTTCTGGAACAGCCACAAAAGATGTTTCGAGGCTCAGTTCATGCCGGGATACCGGGGCTATATCGCCCTGGCCCGAAGAACCGGCGATGTTCAAACCGTATCGGCCCAGGTGGTTTACACGAATGATTTCTTCAAGATTCGCTATGGCCTTCAGGAAGAGCTTGACCATATTCCCGCGGACGGCGAACGGGGGGAAATCAGAGGGGCTTACGTCATCTTCCGGTACAAGGACGGCTCCTATTCCTTCGACTACATGCCCTTTTCCGAAATCATGGAGATCGCCAAGCGGTCAAAGACCTATGACGCGCAAAAGGACGCCTGGGACGGCCCCTGGTCCACCGATGCAGGGGAAATGTGCAAGAAAACGGTCATCAAGAGGCATGGAAAGCTTGTTCCCATGTCCATCGAATATCAAAGGGCGGCCGCTCTTGAAGACCGGGCTTTCCTGGGCGAAACGCAGATGGATCTCTTAACCGACGACATGCCGGGAACTCTTATCGATGCCGGTGAGGATTACAGGTCTGAAGGTGAAATGAGCGAGGAAGCCCGGCAAAAGATGATTGCTCAGTTTGATGCAAGCTTACCCAAAAACACGAACATGGAATTTTTCGACGAGTTTATCCAGAAAACAGCGGAAATAAACAAATGCTCCGTGGATGACGTGAAGATATCCGCTGTGGGCGACGGCAAGACCGATGATCTGATCAAGCTTTTCGGTGCCTGGGTAAAGCAAAGAAAGGCGAAGGAGAAAAAGGAGCCGGAAAACGGCAAGCAGAAGACGGTTGAAAATAAAGAACCCGGAGCGAAAGACGGTGAAAACGTTAGCAACATTGGCGATGATGATAACGGAGAGCTTGCTCCGGGTCCGTGCCCTAACAATCTGGACGTAACATACAAAGCATCTTACTGCAACAAAGAATGTGGAAAACGTGAAGGCTGCCCTGTCTGGTTGGAGGCGGACGGCAATAAATAATTTTAATCGCACCATCAAAGGGGCGGTCTTTATGCGCCGCCTCTTAAACTCAATACATCACAGGAGGCGTCATGAATTTTGGAGAGAAAACGATATCCGCAATAGGCGATCAGGTAACCGGCCTTCTTGCCTATCATAAGAGCGATCTGATGGAAGCATGGATCAAGGCCAATGACGAAGCTTTATCCATTTCATTGAGTGTCAGGGTCACACCCAACGGCTCCGGGAACGTGGTTAAGACGGATATTTCCTTCGTTAAAGAGAAGGTGAAGGACTCATCCACAAGAACCGTCTCTGACATCCAGGGGGAGCTTGATTTTGATAATCGGGTCAAAAACTATTCATCCTACTACTTCGATTTCAGGACACGTTGTCATGTCGAATGGATGACAGGCGGCGGCACGAAAAGCAATAATCCGGATTTTGAGGAATACTTCGCCATCTTATGGGAATCCAAGGGATGAGGTGAAAAAGAAATATTTAGGAGGAGCGGGTGACTTATTTTTTACTTGGCAGGGTATCACCCGCTCTGAAGAAAAAAACATCATGAATCTATATAAATGCGGGAGCGATGTCAAATAATTTTAATGAATATGGAGGATGGTAAGCAATGAGCTGGCATAAAGGATTATTCACCGAAACAAGTTTGGATGCTTTTGGATGGCCGAGCATCGTCAAAATCCGGCCCTGGGTATGGATTGCTTTATTTGTTATCGGGGCTTTTTTATTCGGGGCATGGCTATTTTGAAAAAGAGAGGCGGGAAGTGAGCAGGAAATGCAACATATGGACGGTGGGGATGCTCACTTCCCGATCTGCGTGTTAAACGGTGTATTACAATTTTCATTAAATGTCAAGGATCATTTTATATTATGCGTAACAATAACCAACAATAACCTCTCTCAAACTTTCAGGTGCGCCCCTACCGCCTTGAGGAAGCGGGGCTTTAATTATCATCATGAGTGATCGCAGAAGGTCAAAGCGCAACTTCAATATTGGCTTCGTAAGGCAATGTGAATTGTTTAGTTTGCCCTCCCCTATCCCGGAATACAGATTCCATAAAAAGAGGATGTGGCGAATTGATTTTGCATGGCCGGACAGAAAGCTTGCCGTGGAAGTCGAGGGAGGAGCCTGGATTTCAGGAAGGCATACGAGGCCGACAGGATTCTTCAAAGACATCGAGAAATACAATGAACTGACGATGATGGGCTACTATCTTCTCAGGTTTACCCCTGACCAGATCGACAGCCTTTACGCCGTCACAAAGGTTCGTGACTGGTTTAATGAAAGAGGACTTGGATCATGACAGAAACAAACCTTCCCTTTTCCCGGTCTGCTACATTGGCCTTGTTGAACAAAGGATTGAAAGCGACCTGGGTATCGACGGGCCGTGCTATTTGCCTCGGCAGGTCGCATCAATCCTTAGTGTTAGCCTTTGATGTAGAAATTGATCACATCCATTGCATTGTTTTTGCTCTCACCCCGGCCAAGGCTCGATGGCTCGCTGTCAAGGGATACCGTGAGGCCGGATACAACACTGATGGGAGTTGGCCAGATCCAAGAGCGGAACGTGTTCCTAGATACGACAATAGTCCTCTCAAGGATAGACCGCCCCAATGTTGGGCACCTGACTATGTTGAAAGTCTTTGCAGAGGCTAACATATAATATGTGGACAAAAAGCAGCAAGCAGGAGGACGTGATGACCAGTGATGCAATCAAAGACTTATTAGCCGATAAACATAGCAATGACGTTTTTGTAACAGAATGCAAAAACGGTCCTTCAGGAGCGGGGCTCTTAAAGTTAGATGCGTGGGCAATGCGTAAATCGTGGAGTAATTTTAGCACGATAGGCTATGAGATTAAAATATCACGCTCTGATTTTTTGAGCGATACCAAGTGGCCTGGCTATTTGGATTATTGTCATGAGTTTTATTTCGTATGCCCTACGGGGGTTATTAGTCCGGCAGAGTTAGGGCCCGACGTAGGTCTGGCGTATGTCAGCAAAACAGGAAGTCGGATATTCACCAAAAAGAAAGCCCCTTATCGTAATATCAAACTTCCGCAAGAGCTTCTGGTTTATATCCTGATGTGTCGAACGCAAATCGTAGAATCAACCTTTGGAAGGATTATACACAGCAGAGGCAACAGCCACGAAGCCAATCTTAAATATTGGCGCAATTTTATGGCCGAAAAAAATGAATGCCGGGACATCGGTTATCGTGCGTCGGAGAAAATACGCAAATTGATTAGAGAAAAAATAGATGATGTTGAACGCGAAAATCGACGGCTACAAAGCGAGGTAGAATTATATCAAGAGATTAAGATCATATGCGACGAGGCGTGTATTAGTCCAAATCGATTTAGAAACCGGGACGATTTAAAGCAAAAGCTAAGTGAATTACTTAATGGCGGCGGTAAGGTATCTGATATTTTCCATAATATTGATTGGCTAACAGAACAACTTACGGCGTTAAAAAATTCGATTAGCAACAACATGGTTAAGCTATAACCCTCTCAATCAGCATCCTCGAAGATTTCCTGAAGTCCCTTGTGACAATTGTTGAGCTTGGGGTCTTCAGTTTCGAGGAAATATTCTTTTCCTATTTTGTGGATAAAAGTGGAAGGCGGGTCGGTGAAAGGTTGGTTGAACAGCTACCCAAACTGATCGAGGCAAGAAAGGAATCGTGATAAATTTTGGAGGTTGAAAAATGAAAACATATCGATGTTGGTTGGATACGGGAACAGCAATTTTGGTTGACGCGTACACAGAAGATGAAGCCAGAAGGGCTGCCGAGTTAGATACCGGGTTATCCGTTATAAAAATCGAATGTTTATCAGATTAAAAGGCACAAATTAATGAAGGAGAGTTTGTGACATGTCCCGACCAAGGAAACAAACGATAGATTATTTTCCTCACCACTGCCAGCATGGACGGATTCTGTTCATTCTGGAAAAGCATTTTTCCAATGATGGATATGCAGTCTTTTATAAATTATTAGAGCAATTAGGAGCATCGGAAGGCCATTTCCTGGACTTCAATCAACCGGATAAATGGGAATATTTTACAGCCATAACCCTGCTCGATGAGGATATTGTCACAAACATTCTGAATAAAATGTCGGATATCGGTGTGATTGATAGGGAACTGTGGCAAGAAAAAATAGTATGGGCGCAGTTCTTTGTCGATGATCTTGAAGATGTTTACAGCAGAAGAAAGATACAAAAACCCGATAAGCCGGGGTTAATGTCAACAAAAACCCCGTTCAATGGGAATAATGACGACATTAATCCCACTGATGCTAACAATAATCCCGTTACTTGCAACATTAATCCGCAAAGTAAAGTAAAGGAAAGTAAAGAAAAGAAAATAAAAAAAGAAAAGAACAAAAATCCCGCTGAATTCGTTTTTGAACTCCCGGATTGGATTCCTGACGAAACCTGGGTTCAATTCGAGGCAATGAGGAAAAAAATCAAAAAGCCGCTTACACCCTACGCCTCGCACCTGATCGTGCTTGAGCTTAAGAAAATACAAACCCTTCACAACCATGACCCTGTCGATGTCATAAACCAGTCGATCAAGAATTCATGGCAGGGCGTTTTTCCGTTGAAGAACGGATTCACCGGAAACAGCAACGGCGGCCAGGGTCCGCAGCCCTCCCCCTTCACCATTTGCCCCAGGTGCAAGCGTGAAGTCCTCAAAAGCGATCTTGAGGGAAAAGGCTGTTTGAAATGCCAGCACATGGATCACGATGAGGATGTGCCTGAATCAGTCGCGGAATTTTTTGATACGGGTTGATTTCTGAACGTGAAAAGCATTAATTCTGTTTAAAAAATTACAGGAAAGGTTAGCCATGGAAGCAAAGAAGAGACGCGGCGCATACGACTTCGCTTGTCGCCAATTGAATTATAACGAGTATGAAATCTCATGGATAGTCGATTTTCCATACGGTTCGCGGAAAATGACAAGGTTCACCGATTATTTCAACGCAAAAGTGTTTTGCAAAAAGCATAATCTTCCATTTGAGCGAAGGCTTAATGATCAGGGCAGACGGAAAAGAAAAGACAAATGACTTTAATTTATACCCCTCTTTTCGGGGACATATTAACACAAGGGGGAACTCGAAATAACATGTTGGCGACCTTCTCAGAAGCCCGGCAAACTCACTCACACCCTGGGTTGGCGGGGGACAAAATCAGCACCCCGGCAAATCCTCATCCACACCACATTGGCGGGGGATGCGCAAACCCTCATTATTCCTGGGATGGAGAAGGCTCTGTAACCCTCATCAACTCTATGATGGCGGTTGATGTTTCGGGTCTGGCAATGGACGAATCCGGGAAAGCCGTAAACAGGCTTTTTAGCCCCGATCTGAAGACGGTGAAAAAATATGCGGGTCCTTCGCAAGGGGAAATGGGATACGGTGCCAAAGCCCCCAATATTCGCCCGCTTATGAACTTTGAAAAAGCCGCTGCCGCCGCCAAAAAAACTGTTCTGGTGATCAAACGAAAGGAGGTTTTATGAAAGCGTTATCGGTCAGAAATCCTTGGGCGTGGCTCATCGTCCATGGGATCAAGGACGTTGAAAACAGGAATTGGGCGTCTAATTATCGCGGTCAGCTTCTCATCCATGCTTCGATGACTTGGGATTACGACGGCGCTCTTTGGATCAGCAATCACTTCGGGAAGATATTCCCGAATGTCAGCGAAGTCACCCAGGGGGCAATTATCGGCCGGGTGAACATGGTCGATTGCGTAACCCGGCATGCTTCGAAGTTGTTCTTTGGCCGGTATGGATTCGTTCTGCAGGAGCCGAAAGCATTTGAAAACCCCATTCCGTACCGGGGCCAGCTTGGGTTGTTTGATGTGCCTGAGGATATTTTACCATTTTGAGTGATGCTTTAATGCTTACATCAGCCGAAAAGGAACAACTTGACCGGATCGAAGCACTGTTAAACTCACTGCTGTCGATCTTTGGAAAGGGCGAGAAAAAACCGCATGTGGATACGCCCGCCAAGATGAAGGCTGATATTGATGAAATCGTTGTGCGTTTTAAAAACAGGCAGTCTCAAAAATCGGTGGCAAAAAATGGGTAATGCGATTAAATATCCTCCGAAAGGGGGAATGTATATGAACGGGATCACGGAACTCAAAGGCCGTCCGGGCGTTTATGATATCGTTGTCTCGCTCGGTTATGATGAAAACGGCAAACAAATCAGAATCACAAAGCGACGTTCGTTTGATTCTTTTCTGTCTGCCGTCCAGTTTAAAATCGATCTTGAAAAGTCCCTGGGAAAGGCTGTTAAAGGAGCCGCAACTGTGGCCGACATATGGATAAAATATCATCAGCACATTGGCGGTGATGAAGAAGCGACAGAACGCAAGAAGAAGCGGGTTCATAACAGCCCGACGACGATCAAAGACAAAGAACGGGTGTTTAATAAGCACATCCTGCCGTATTTCGGATCCATGCTGCCGGACCTCATCACCGATGATATTATCGACGCATATCAAAAGAAGCGTCTTGCGGAAACTGAGCGCGGAAGGATTCACCGGGAGATCAATTTAGAGATAACTTATCTTTCAGCCATGATCAACTGGGCGGCGCGGCCAAAGAATGGCCTGTGCAATAACAGGTTTGTCGCCTATGAGCCCCTTGATTATGAGACCAAAAAGGTTCCAAAAACTCTGACTATTAACGAGATTGAATCAATCCTGGCCGAAATGAGCTTCTTTCATCGCACCATGTACTATACGCTTTATCATGGAGGCCTACGTAAAAAAGAAGTCACTTGCCTGAGAAAAGGCGACATCAATCTTGACGGGAAATTCATCCGTCTGGAAAGGACAAAAGGCGAACATGTGCGCATTATTCCCCTTTCCGATACTTTATATGCTTATCTGTTTACGCACCTCAATATGTTGGCCGGCCGTTTTTTAATAAGACCCGATTATTATTATAACCGGCTTTTCTCACTCCGTGAGAAAAACAATTTGGATGAGTCGCTTGTTTTTCCTTCCTGCAAAACAGGCGACGTCAATAAAGACATCCGGTTTGCGATCAGGAAAGCAAAGGCCGCTCTTCAGACGGATAAGCGGGTCCACCCTCATATGTTCCGGCATTCCTTCGCTTCACATTTGATCGATGCTGGTCAGGATCTGAAAACCGTGCAGGAACTCCTGGGACATGCCGATATCAAGACAACTCAAATTTATACCCATCCTGCCCTGAGAACCAAGCAGAATGCTATTAAGGCGGCTTTTTCGTCTGGAGGAGGAAAATAAACAGATGATAAACAGATGCACAGACGAAAAAGGGGGCACGCTTTCACGTAACCCCTTGAAATTTGGTGAGCCCTGTCGGGATCGAACCGACAACCTACTGATTAAGAG
>JAFGHS010000076.1 GCA_016930075.1 Deltaproteobacteria bacterium | reverse complement strand
CCTGTGTGATCATTAGAGGAGAATGGCATAAAACCTCACCACCTCCGTCGCTTCGCGCCACCTCCGCCAGCGGAGGATACAGCGGTGTGATCCTTCGCTTCGCGCCACCTCCGCCAGCGGAGGATATAGTGGTGTGATCCTTCGCTTCAAGCCATCTTCGCCGGCGGAGGATATAGTGGCGTGATCCTTCGCTTCGCGCCGCCTCCGCCAGCGGAGGATATAGTGGTGTGATCCTTCGCTTCGCGCCATCTTCGCCAGCATAGGATAAAAAGGTATGGCCTGTTTTTCAGTTCTGGCTTGAATCATATGAAGGGACAGAAGGCGTTTTCATTTCACAAATTCAAGATAATTTTCATTATCAATCATTGCTAAAGCGGCGTCGGGATAGTGATCTGTCCATGCAGACGGGGCTTTGTGGGATTTGCTTTTCCATTTGAATTCATAGCCGAACAACCGGCCGTCTCTTTCCTCAACCCAGTCAACCTCTTTTTGGTCCCAGGTGCGCCAAAAGTAATTATTGGAACTGATCTGCCGATAGGATTGTTTTTTTAGGCGTTCCACGACGAGAAAATTTTCCCAGAGCTTTCCGATGTCGTCGCGAAGCTCCAGAGGATTGAAGTTGGCAATAACGGCGTTGCGCATGCCGTTATCAAGAAAATAATATTTGCTTTTAGAGGTGATTTCCTTGCGCCGATTGCGGCTGAAACCGCGCAGGTTGAAGATGACAAACGATTTTTCAAACAGATCCAGATACCGGGCGACTGTCTTGTTATCAATCCCCAACTGCTTGCCCAGTTCCGAAAGGGAAACTTCGCTGCCCACCTGAAAAGCCAGCAGGCGTAACAGGTCCAGAAGCAGTTTGGAACTTTTAACCTTTTCCAATTCCAGAATGTCTTTCAACAGATAAGATCCGACCAGCTCTTCCAGAACTTTTTTTTTGTCATGACTCGTTTCTGATGTCAGCGTCTCGGGATAACTGCCGAAGATCAAATATTCTTCCAGCCGGCTTCTCAAATCGTAGTCATTGTAGAGTTTCCCCATTTCGATTTGCGAAAGCGGAAAAAGCGTCAGAGTTGTTTTTCTCCCCGTCAGGGGCTCGCCGATTTGTCCGGCCAATGTGAAAGAGGACGAGCCCGTTGCAATAATTTTTATATTCGGCAGTTGGTCAACCAGGATTTTCAAACCCATGCCGATATTTTTAATTCTTTGGGCTTCATCGATGGCGATAAGATCATAGCCTTCGGCGTAATCAATGATTTTTTTGAAATCAGAAGAGCCCAGAACAATTTGCGTCTTAACGTCGTCGCCCGAATCGAGCTTATATTTGAAATTGCCTTCGTTATCAGACAAGAATTTCTTCAAAAGCGTCGTTTTACCGGTTTGGCGCGAGCCGTACATAACCAAAACCTTGTTCGGCTTTAAGAACAGATTAAGATCGTTGTAAATTCTTGGTAAAATCATGGTTTTTTATAGCAGGACTACCATTATTTGTCAATTACAAGGATTGATAGTCCTTGAAATAATATGATTATGGGGATTCATGGTCTTTAGTCGTCGATGTTGTGAGGGCTTTGAATTTCCGTTTTTCCTGTCATGGTAAGGCGCGGAGCACCGCGGCAACCTCTTATATTATCGGACGATTATGAGATTGCTTTGCTTCGCTCGCAATGACAAAAGGGGCGTTTTTCAAAGGTCTCGTTGTATTCAGCTCCGCCCTTTGAGTTACATTTTGGTGACTGCAACCCCTGGTATCAGTAAGGATTGACCTGTGTGATCATTAGAGGAGAATGGCATAAAACCTCACCACCTCCGTCGCTTCGCGCCACCTCCGCCAGCGGAGGATATAGCGGTGTGATCCTTCGCTTCGTGCCACCTTCATCGGCGGAGGATATAGCGCGCTTCTTATTTCAACAACATCTTCGGCGGCCTGCGGCGGCAGATGTCATTGCTCCGCCTGCCGCTCCCACACCAGAAAGTAAGGCCGGTTTTCCAGCCTCGGTATAAAGGCCTTAAACTCCTCGCTTGTCAAAACGAGCGAGCGGATTTTTCGCTTGATATAGCGTTCAGTTTTCCTGCTCAGGTCATTGAGATGGTAGGGGTCGATGTTTCCCACCAGGACCAGATCAATGATGCCCGTATCCTTTCCTTCGGCATAGTCATCGATAAGATAGGCCTTTTCCAGGTCTCCCAATCGGGTGAGAATGCTTTCGACGACCTGGTCCAATCCCATGACCTTGCTGACCATGGATCTCAGCTCAGGGAAAAGAGGGTGATCATTATTTGCCGTATAATAAACGTTTCGTCCGTCTTTTTCAGATGTCAGGAGTTTTGTTTTTGTGAGCTGGTTCAGTTCTTCACGGACGGCGTTGGAAGATACATTGAGATCTTTTGAGAGTTCACGGAGATAAGCCTTTGTGCCGGGGTTGAAAAAAAAGCGCACGAGCAGACTGATTCTGGTTTTTGAGGTTATGAGCCCTGCAAAAAGGTCGTTCATTCTTGCTCCATTACGAGTAGTTATTCTACTCATAACACAAGCAAAATGATTGTCAAGGATTTTTTTCTACAGTTTTCTTTTATCAGTGTTTTATGTTGATGAAATCTTCGACTGAAATACCCGCCTGTTTCAAGATTGCCCTGAGGGTACCTTGAGGCATGTCGCCTGAATGATTGGGGATCGTTGTATAGCGGCCCGTCAATCTGTTGTACCAAATTTCATGGCTTCCCGCAGCTTGACGCAGGAATGAAAAACCAAAAAACTTGAGACCTTGTATAATGTCCCGATATTTGAAACCCGACAATTCTCCCATCGTTTATGATCCGATGATCAGGGGATATTCAAATGAATCACTGATTGCGCCCAAGTTTACGGCCGTCAAGCCTTGTTCCTCGATAAGCTTTCTCGCAACATCTCTTGCGATTTCGATAGTCTCGGAAACAGTTCTCCCCTGTGCAATGAGTCCCTGAATGTCATCGGATGTTGCCAAATAGAGGCCTTCGGGCAATTTCTCGAGATGGATTTTAATGATCTTTTCCATTGCTGTGGTTTCCTTCCGAAAAAATGGTAAGGATTTGAAATCAAAATTGTTTTATGATTCACTTCGCGAAAATATATCGAAATGTGCATGGAAAAGCAATATATAAGTCACGCATCGTCAGGAGTCCGATGATTTTTACGAGTTGCATCAATCCCCCCGTTCGCTTCTGTTGTAGTGAAGCTGGGCGACCTGTTCCGATACGAGTCCCACCATAAAGACCACTACGGACATGGTTATGAGCATGGCCGACGTCGGGCCGTAGCGTCCTCCCAAAAACAGTATTCTGAAGAGGCCGTAGCCCACACCCAAAAGGAACATGACGGCGCTCACGGGAAGAAAAACCCGCATGGGTGAAAAAAGGGTTGCGATCTTGACGATGATCAAAAAGAAGCGGGAACCGTCGCGAAGCAGTTTTATCTTGCTTTTTCCGACGCGGCGGTTTGCCTTGACGGGTACGTATGTGAGGCTGTATCCCCCGCGGATGGCGGCTAGGGTAATGGTTGTCGGATAGGAGAAGGTATTGGGCAGCAGGGAAACAAAGCGGCGGGCAATATCCGCTTTGATTGCCCGGAAACCCGACGTGAGATCCTGGATCTTTCTATTGCAGATATACGACGCAAAGAGATTGTAAATCCTGTTGGCCATATTGCGGTGAATATCGGATTCCGAATCGCCCGTGCGCGCCCCGACGGCCATGTCGTAGCGATCCATTTTTTCAAGCAGCCGGGGGATGTCTTCCGGCGAATGCTGGCCGTCGCCGTCAAGCGTGACGAGGATTGCGCCGCGCGCCCTGCGGATTCCCGTTTTCACGGCCGCCCCGTTGCCCATATTATAAGGATGGGAAATGACGTCGGCGCCGGCTTTTTTGGCCGCGGCGGCGGTTTCGTCGCCGGAGCCGTCATCGACGACAATAACCTCATAGCTTTTCCCTGTTAAATCAATAACCCGGCGCACATTCTCGACAATGGGGCCGATGACCTTCTCTTCATGATATGCGGGAATGATGACGCTGATGTCTATCATATAAGGGTCTCCGATTCGTTTATCGCTCATAACCATCACCACTGTGCCGTTTTTCTATACAGCAAGCCCAGGAATTTGCAAGCAATAAAAGGCAGATCGCGGATTCGCCGATGCCGCCGGCCGATCATGACAAGGCCGTCTGCAAATTTTTAACGGCTTAGGGAAAAGCGGTGACGTCCCGTTACTTCTCCTGAAAAACCGCTTTCCTTTTCCGATTTTCCTGATATACTTCCGCACATTTAGAACAACTGTCCTAAGGTCGGCACAGGCTGCAACGTAAACAGGGAGCAGCAAGGAAGATTAAAAGGATTATTACAGACATGAGACCACCCCTTACCCCCGCCGGCGGGGGACATTATTATGGGCCGGCAGGCGGGAAAAAGGGAACTTGAGGAAGGAGATTTGCTTCACAGTCATATGGCGCCATCATCACTTATGGAAAAACGCAACGAAATCATCGGGGTCATCTGTTTTGCCGTCGGCCTTTTTCTGGCCCTGTGTCTTCTGTCCTACCACCCGAACGATCCGTCCTTCACCCGATTCGCCCCCGACAGCCAAACGGTGCGGAATCTCGTCGGCTCTTTCGGGTCCCATACCGCCGATTCCCTGATCAGGCTCATCGGCGTTAGCGCGTTCTGGTTTTCCATTTTCTCTTTTGTCGCCGCTTACCGATTTTTTTCGGATCAGGAATTCAGGATCGGCTTTATCGGCCTTATCGGCTTGACGGGCATCATCGTTTCGACGTCGGGGCTCTCTGCCGTCGCCATCGGCGAGCTGTCTCTGTACGGCATCCGCCTTAGCTCCGGGGGACTGCTCGGATCGGCCATCACTGATTTTCTCAACGGCTATTTCAATCCCATCGGGACCTATTTGCTTCTGGTTTGTCTGCTCATCGTCTCTTTGATGATCCTCATCGATCTGTCCCTGGTTTCCATGGGCAGAAAAGTCACGACCATGGCCGGGAAAAGCGGGACGGCATCGGGTTTGTTTTTATTAAGATTAAAAGACCTCTTCCGGAGAAAAAGCCGGGACGGCTTCCCGGAGGCGACAGGCGCCATGGAGCCGGTCATTGATGATATTCCCAGCCTGCCGCGAAAAGCCCGCCAGAAGAAGGCGGAGCAGACCCAGCAGCAGCAAATCCACTTCGATTTCTACACGGAAAGCAGCCCTTTTACCCTGCCTCCCCTGTCGCTTCTCAATCAGATAGAACGCAAAGACACCCGGATGAAACGGGAAAGCCTCATCGCCAACTCCCGCATTCTGGAGAAAAAGCTCTCCGATTTCGGCGTGGAGGGAAAGGTAGTCGAGGTGCGGCCGGGCCCGGTCATTACGATGTATGAGCTGGAGCCGGCGCCGGGCGTCAAGATCAACAAGATCACCAATCTGTCCGACGACCTGGCCCTGGCCCTGAAGGCCCCCAGCATCCGGATTATCGCCCCCATACCGGGTAAGGCCGTCATCGGCATCGAAATTCCCAATCACGAAAGGGAGCCGGTCCATCTGAAGGATGTCCTCGACAACGAAACTTTCCGGGAATCCCAGATCCGCCTTCCCATCGCCCTGGGCGAAGACATCATCGGCGCACCCGTCATCACGGATCTCATCCGGATGCCCCATCTGCTCATCGCCGGCACGACCGGATCGGGGAAAAGCGTCGGGTTGAACGCCATGATCTGCAGCATCCTCTTCAAGGCGCCGCCGGATGACGTAAAGTTTCTGCTCATTGACCCCAAACGGCTGGAACTTTCGGCCTATGAAGGGATACCGCATCTGCTCCACCCTGTTGTCGTCGATCCGAAGAAGGCCGCCCAGGTCCTCAAGTGGGCCGTTATTGAAATGGAACGGCGCTACGAAATCATCAGCCGGACAGGCGTGAAAAGCATCGAGGCCTATAACAAGTTCATGGCGAAAAACCAGTCAGGTAAAACAAAACTCGCTGCGGAAGAAAAGGTAAAAATCACGGACATGCCGTCCGGGGAAAGGGAAATGCCCAATGATATGGTATTCGAATCTGTCGAATACGAGGCGAATAAAGGCAAGCTGCCGCCGGACAGCGAGATGGAGTTCCCCGTTAAGCTGCCCTATATCGTCATTGTCATCGATGAGTTGGCCGACTTGATGATGGTCGCCCAGCGGAATGTGGAAGAATCGCTGGCCCGCATCGCCCAGATGGCGAGGGCCGCAGGCATCCATCTCATCCTGGCGACCCAGCGGCCGTCGGTGGACGTCATCACCGGCGTCATCAAAGCCAACTTCCCGACACGCATCTCCTTTCAGGTGTCCTCCAAGGTGGACTCGCGGACGATCCTGGACCAGTTGGGGGCGGAAAAACTCCTCGGCGCGGGCGATATGCTTTTCATCCCGCCGGGGGCGTCGAAACTGACCCGCATCCACGGCGCCTACGTAACGGAAAAAGAAATCGACCGGGTGGTGACGTTCCTGAAAAAACAGGGAAAACCCGCCTACGACAAGTCCATTGAGGAGTATGAACCGGAAGCGGCGGAGGGCGAGAAGGAAGCGGGCGATTTCGACGAGAAATACGACGAGGCCGTCGAGCTGGTCACCGACCTGGGTCATGCCTCCATCTCCCTGGTCCAGCGCTACATGAAAATCGGCTACAACCGGGCCGCCCGGATTATCGAACGCATGGAGGCCGAAGGTGTCGTCGGACCGTCGGACGGCGTCAAACCGAGAAAAGTTCTGGCCAGAAAGATCCCTCATTGAAAAAAAGAAAAGTCCATATCGTCAGTCTCGGCTGCCCCAAAAACCTGGTCGATTCCGAGGTAATGGCGGCTGCGCTCTCCAAAGACCGCTATCGAATCGTGCCCGAAGCCCGCGACGCCGACGTGATTCTCGTCAATACCTGCGCCTTCATCGGGCCGGCCAAGGAAGAGTCTATCGACGAAATTCTGCGGATGGCAGCGTTGAAAGAGGGAAACGGCGCCGTTAAACTCATTGTCGCAGGCTGTCTTCCCCAGCGCTACGGGAAGGCCCTGAAGGACGCCCTGCCCGAAGTCGATCTTTTCCTCGGCATAAGCGAAGTCCCGAATATCGCCCGGCATGCGGACAGTCTGTTTCTCACAAAAGACCCCTCCCCTTCCCCCGGGTTGATCGTGCGCAAACCCCTGTTTCTCATGGATGCGGGACACGAACGGCTGATCTCAACGCCTCCTTACAGCGCCTATCTGAAAATCGCCGAAGGCTGCTCCAATCGCTGCTCCTACTGCGTCATCCCCGCCATCCGCGGCAAGGCAAGAAGCCGGCAAATGGATGACATTTTGCAGGAAGCGCAAAACCTGGCCGCAAGGGGCGTGAAAGAACTGATCATGACCGCCCAGGACACGACAGCCTACGGCAGCAATCTCAAAGGGACCGCCACATTGAGCAACCTTTTGAAAGATATCGCCGCTGTCGAGGGCATCCGCTGGATCAGGCTTCTGTACGCCTATCCGGTAAGACTCGATCGGGGGCTTTTGGAGACTATTGCCCGCGAGGAAAAGATCTGCAAGTACATCGACATCCCCATCCAGCATGTGGACGATGAAATCCTTGCGGCCATGAACCGGAAGGGCACAAGCCGGCGCATCCGGGAGATTATTGCTGAAGCCAGAAAAATCATCCCCCATGTGGCCTTGCGAACCTCGGTCATCGTCGGGTTCCCCGGAGAAACACCGGCAAAATTCAACCGGCTTCTTGCCTTCATCAAGGAGACAGAATTTGATCATCTCGGGGCGTTTAAATATTCGCGGGAAGAAGGCACGGCCGCAGCGGTTCTCCCCCGGCAAGTCTCAGAGCGGGTCAAGGATGCGCGCCGCATGGCTATCATGGAAGAACAGGCGGTCATTTCCTGTGAGATCAACCGCTCTCTGGTCGGTTCACGCGGGAAAGTTCTTGTGGAAGGCAAAAGCGACATCCCCGAATATCCCTATGTCGGCCGCCTTGAGCGGCAGGCGCCCGACATTGACGGCATCACGTATATTAAAGGAAAACACCTCTCGCCCGGCCAGTTTGTCGATTGCCGGATAACGGATTTTGAAGAATACGATCTTTACGTGGAAGCGGCTCCCTGAGTCAGCTCATATTAGAAAAAGACAGCGATGGTATTTCATCACTGAAATGCTTGACTCTAAAAAAACCGGTTCCTATAGTCATTCCTGGTTAGTACGGGATTCGAGACCTTTAAAAAACGTTTCTTTTGTCATTGCGAGCGAAGCGAAGCAATCTCATAAGCGTCCGATAGCACAAGAGATTGCCACGGCGCTATGCACCTCGCAATGACAGGAAAAATGGGGATTCAAAGGCCTCGGGATTCCGGAGCCGGAAACAACAATATTGCCCTTATTGGAGGCATTATGATCAAAAAAAGTTCCCGAAATCCCATCGTTTGGTTTTTTCTGGTCTGTTTTATCGGGTCCCTGATCGGTCTGGGATGGCTCCTGTTGCCCTTCCTGCCCATCATTGTCATAGGGGCCGTCATCGGCAGTGTTTGCCATCCCCCTTTTCAAAGCATTAAAACGCGCTTGAAGGTAAGGGAATCCCTGGCCGCATTTATTGTCTGCTTTCTGATCTTTCTGATTCTCTTTGTGCCGATTGTCATGTTTATCGGTTCCCTCAGTCAGCAGGCCTTGGGACTCTATGAAATGGCCAAAGGCGCCGTGATGAATGAGCGGTTAAATGCCTTTTTTAACGAAAGCAACATCCTCGACAGGGCAAATGTCGTTCTGACTAATTTTAATTATACCCTGACAGGAGAGGAAATCAGGAAAGCCGCGGCGGAAATCAGTCGGTTTATCGGGTTGTTCCTCTACGAGCAGGCCCTCGCCATCGCATCCAATACCATGAATTTTTTCATAAACTTTTTCCTCATGCTCCTGGTGATCTTCTTTCTGCTTTTGGACGGTCCGAATCTGCTCGCTTATATAAAAGATATTTCCCCCCTGCCGGCGGATCAGGAAGAGATGCTGACGGCTAAATTTCGCGATATGGTGAATGCCATATTGATCGGCAACGGCCTGGCCGGCCTGATTCAGGGCCTCCTGGGCGGGTTGCTGTTTTGGATTTTCGGTTTGCCGTCGGCATTCCTCTGGGGAGTCATTATGGGGATACTGGCCTTCATCCCCATATTGGGCATCGGTCTTATTATGGTGCCGGCCGCCGTATATCTGTTATTAACCGGTAAAATCGCTTCCGGCATATTTTTTCTCGTCTTTTATCTGGTGGTCATGGCCCTTTCCGAATACGTCTTCAAACCGAAACTGGTCGGTCAGAGGGTTAAGATGCACCCCCTCCTGGTATTTTTTGCCATCATCGGCGGACTTAAGCTGAGCGGTCTTTTGGGCATTATTTACGGCCCCCTGATTGTGACGGCTTTTCTCACCCTGGCAGATATTTACCGCGCCAATTATCAGGGGATGGTGGAATCGTGAAGGCATCAGATTCGATCGGCCGCAGACGGTCATTCATCAATATGATAAAGCATTTCCTTGACATTTAACGTTTTTTAATCTTTAAAAGATCGTCCGAATGGGGAGCCTTAAACAGGCCGCACGGGAATATAATTTATAACATTTTATAATCATTGATATTATTAGTTGCCGTCCATTAAAAAATACGGAAGAGCGTTCAAATATATTGACGAATTCCATAAAATCGAAATATAATCGCCGGGCTTGCCTGTCAAGCAGCCCTGAATCAAAAAAGTCGAAAGCGAAAGCAGCCTTGAAAACAAGAGCTTATGATTTGCCATTGGTAAAAAAGATCAAAGCGAAGAAGGCCCGCATCGGGGTAATCGGAATGGGCTATGTCGGTCTGCCTCTGGTGATTGCCTTCTGTAAAGCCGGCTTCAAGGTGACGGGGTTCGACATTTCCAAAAATAAGGTTCAGATGCTCAATGAAGGCAAAAGCTATATCCGCCATATCGACCTGACGGACCTTCGCCGGGATTTCCCAAAATCTTTTACAGCCACCGCCGATTTCAACGCCCTTGCCGAAATGGATTGCATCCTGATCTGCGTCCCCACGCCCTTGAACAAATACCGGGAACCGGACATGACCTATGTCTTCAAAACGGCCCGCACCATTGCCAAACACCTCCGCCAGGGCCAGCTCATCATTCTCGAATCGACGACATATCCGGGGACAACGGATCAAGACATGCGGGCCATTCTGGAGGCGACGAAACTGAAGGCGGGCACAGATTTCTATCTTGCCTTCTCGCCGGAAAGGGAAGATCCGAACAACAAGGATTTTTCCATCCATACGATCCCCAAAATCGTCGGCGGCTGCACAAAAAATTGTCTTGCCGCAGCCGACGCCCTCTACAAAAATATCTGCGGAAAAACCGTTCCCGTTTCTTCGACCAGGGTGGCCGAATCGGCAAAGCTTCTGGAAAACATTTACCGGGCCGTCAACATCGCCCTCGTCAACGAGCTCAAAATCCTCTTCGACAAGATGGACATCAATATCTGGGAAGTCATCGACGCGGCCAAGACCAAACCTTTCGGGTTCCAGGCATTTTATCCCGGCCCGGGTCTGGGCGGCCATTGCATCCCCATCGATCCGTTCTATCTGACCTGGAAAGCGCGGGAATACGATTTTCACACAAAATTCATTGAGCTGGCGGGAGAAATCAACACCTCCATGCCCGATTATGTGGTAATGACATGTATGAAGGCCCTGAACGATTTCGGCAAACAGGTTCGCGGTTCCCGGATTCTGATCCTCGGACTGGCCTATAAGGCAAACGTGGACGACGACCGGGAATCCCCGTCATACCGCCTCATTGAGAAACTGGAGGCGCTGGGCGCCGTCGTTTCCTATAACGATCCCTTTGTGCCGGTGATTAAGCATACGCGGGAATTTTCCCCCCTGGCGGGACGAAAATCGTCGCCCATCAGCGGGGATTATGACCTGTTTATTGTTGCAACGCTTCATGACGACTATAAAAGGATTGATTTGAAATCCTTCAATATTCCGATTGTGGATACCAGAAATCTTGTGGAGGAATTCAAAAGTCCTTTGATTTATAAGGCATAACCGCTTATTCCTTGACTGAGCAGCATACTGATCTGCCGGGGGGGCCATGGATGATATAGAGAACAGCGTCAAAAAAATTTATGCCGACCTGAACGGAACCGCGACATTTGTCTGCCCGCACTGCGGCAATGTGAGAAAAGAGCAGGCCGCTCTTTACAAAGATGTCAAAGGCCCGATTGCCATAGAATGCAACTGCGGACAAACCTACAGCGTTCAGGTCGAATTCCGCAAATTCTACCGAAAAGAAACAAGGCTTGAAGGGATCTACGCAACCGCGTCAAGCCCCAGCGACTGGATCAAAGTGACCGTGAAAAACGTATCCCTCGAAGGATGCGGATTTGAAACAGTCGGAAAAGATATGTTGCAGAAGGGCGTAGAAATCAAACTCGAGTTTAAACTGGATGACGCAAAAAGATCCCTCATCAGAAAAAGGGCCCTTGTCCTTTCCGTATTCGGACGCTACGTCGGGTGCAAGTTTAAAGAACTCCCCGGCGCATTCGATCCGGACCTGGGATTCTACCTCAGGAAATAACAGATTGATTTGTTAAACGTTTTTCCAAATTTCCCGCCCCCTGCTCCGATCCCCGGTCCCTGACCTCTGATCCCGCTATCACAACGTCGCGTTCCCGTCAAATTTTCTTGACATATCAGAGCGCCATCACCTATACTCCGTTCGCAAATTTGAATCGTTTGAAAAGCATGTTTTCCGGCCTATCCATCTTTCTCCCGTGCGAAAATATTCAGGAGGATGGGGTTCGGTGAACGGCTGACAGTGCTGTGCTTCCACTCACGGCATCAACAGTGAGCGGCTTCACATAGAGCAGTTGCCCATAGGCTGTCCGTCCATCCAAGACTTTCAAACACAGATTCCTATTAATCCGGTTTAAGGAGCGAAACATGGAAAATAAAATAACTGTAACTATTGATGGCAGAGAGGCCGAGGCTCTCCCAGGACAAACCATTCTCGATGTGGCCAAGGCGCAGGGCATCTTTATCCCGACCCTCTGTTATCTGGACTGCACCACCAAGGTCGGGGCCTGCCGCGTCTGTTGCGTAGAAGTGGAAGGCGCCCGTTCTCTTGTTGCTTCCTGCTGCATGCCCATCAACCCCGGCATGATCATCAAAACGGATACGAAAAAAGTCCGTAATGCCCAGCGTATGATCGTGGAGTTGCTCTGGGCATCGGGTGATCACAACTGTCTCACCTGCGAAAAGAACGGCGCTTGCGAGCTCCAGAACCTGGTCTATTGGCTGGAGATCGAAAAGCCCCGTTTCCGCATCGACTCGCCGGGCTATGAAACGGAAACAAACAACAGCATGATCTCCCGGGACCTGAACAAGTGCATCCTCTGCGGACGTTGCGTCCGGGCCTGCAATGAGATCCAGGTCAACGAAGTCCTTGATTTCATGGAGCGTGGGTCCCGAGCCAAGGTCGGACCGGCCTTCGACGCCGATTATATCAATTCCCAATGCTACTTCTGCGGCGAATGCGTTGAGGCGTGCCCCGTGGGCGCCATCACGTTCAAACAGGCGCGCTTCAAAGGCCGTCCCTGGGACCTGAAGAAGGTCAAGACGACCTGCACGTACTGCGGCGTCGGCTGCCAGATCGACCTCAATATCCATGACGGGAAGATCATCAAGGTGACGGGCAACCGCGACAGCAGGGAACCCAACAACGGCAGCCTCTGTGTGAAGGGTCGATTCGGCCTCGATTTCGTCAGTAACCCGGACCGCTTGAAAACGCCGCTCATCCGGAAGAAAAAAGGCGGAGAGCTGGAAGAGGCGACCTGGGACGAAGCGATAGCTTTTATTGCAAAGAAATTCAAAGACATTAAAGCGAAACACGGCAGCGACGCCTTGGCGGGTTTGGCGTCCGCCCGCTGTACGAATGAGGAAAACTATCTCTTTCAGAAATTCATGAGGGCCGTAATCGGCACCAACAATGTCGATCACTGCGCCCGGCTCTGACACTCCGTAACGGTGGCCGGTCTGGCCGCCGCATTCGGCAGTGGCGCAATGACAAATTCCATTGCGGAAATCGAGCATACCGAAGTTATCCTGGCCACAGGAACCAACACGACGGAAAACCATCCCATCGTCGGCATGATGGTCAAAAGGGCCGTCCGGCAGAACGGCGCAAAACTGATCGTCATCGATCCCCGCGAGATCGACCTCGTCAAGTACGCCGACATCTGGCTCCGCCAGCGGCACGGCACGGACGTGGCCGTCTTAAACGGACTCATGAACGTCATCATCACCGAGAAGCTTTTCGCCAAGGAATATGTGGATGCAAGGACGGAAGGCTTTGAGGCCATGCGCAAGGTCCTCGAACAGTATACGCCCGAATATGTGGAAAAGATATCCGGCGTGCCGGCGGAGGATCTGAAAAAAGCCGCCCGCCTATACGCAGGGGCAAATAAAGCCGCCATCCTGTATGCCATGGGCATCACCCAGCACATCAGCGGGACGGACAACGTCAAATCCTGCGCCAACCTCGCCATGCTCTGCGGCAATCTCGGCATCGAAGGGGGCGGCGTCAATCCGCTCCGGGGACAGAACAACGTCCAGGGGGCCTGCGACATGGGCGCCCTGCCCAATGTCTTTCCGGCCTACCAGGCGGTCACAAACGACGAATTGCGGCAGAAGTTCGAGAAGGCCTGGGACGCCAAACTCGACGGCAAGGTCGGCTTGACAATCATGGAAATCATGGAAGGCGCCCTGTCGAAGAAAATCCGCGCCCTCTATGTCATGGGCGAAAATCCCATGCTTTCCGATCCCGACCTGTCTCATGTCGAACACGCCCTGAAAAATCTCGACATCCTCGTCGTCCAGGATATTTTCCTCAACGAAACGGCCCAATACGCCGACGTCGTCCTGCCGTCGGCCTGCTTTGCGGAAAAAGACGGAACCTTCACAAACACGGAACGGCGGGTCCAGCGGATCCGGAAGGCCATCAATGCTCCCGGCTATGCCAAAGCGGACTGGGAAATCATCGCCGCCCTGTCGGATCGCATGGGCTATCCCATGGAGTACAAGAATGCGGAAGCAATCATGGACGAAATCCGGACCGTGACGCCCAGCTACGGCGGCATCACTTATGAGCGGATCGAGAAGGATGGGCTCCAGTGGCCCTGTCCGACCCCGGATCATCAGGGAACGCGCTTCCTGCACAAGGATCGCTTTACCAGAGGGTTGGGATTGTTTCATGCCATCGATTACATTCCCCCCGACGAGATGCCTGATAAAGACTTCCCCATGGTGCTCTCCACCGGCCGGGTCCTTTATCATTATCACACCGGGACAATGACGCGGCTGTCTGCAGGTTCGACGGAGCGCTATCCGGAAAGCCTCGTGGAGATCAACCCGGCGGATGCGGCCCGGATGAAGATCAAAGACGGTCAGATGGTAAAGGTGGCAACCCGCAGGGGCGCCGTCAAAGTAAAGGCGCTGATTTCAGAGCGGCCCTATGAAGGCGCCGTGTTCATGAATTTCCATTTCCATGAAGTGCCCGTCAATCAATTGACGAATCCGGCCCTGGACCCCATCGGCAAAATCCCCGAATACAAGGTCTGCGCCGCACGGGTTGAAGCGGCATAAAAGCCGGCGGATACCATACCGGATGCAAACAAAACAAAAAAGGCAGGGTTTTAATCCTGCCTTTTTTGTTTTGATATTATTCCCTTCATGCCTGATCCTCTGTCAGAACGGGACAGACCCAATCCGGAATCCGGATTTTTAACCTAACCCCTGATTCCCGCTTTCACGGTAATGACAATCTTTTTAATGTTTTGCAACCCGCCAAGATGATCTAAAAAAAGCGCCTGTCACCCCCGGCTTTCGCGGATGTGACAGGCGCTTCGCTTTTTTTACTATGTAGCTATAGCTCTTGTGCCTTATTTAAACCTCTGTTTTATACCTTCTTCGCTGCCGGCGGTTTGTAAACGACGGCGATGCAGAAGCCGACCAACAGCAGAGCCGCGGCCACATAGAGGGCCTGCCCCGGTATGGCGGCAAATACCAGCGGTCCGACAATGCCGGCGACACTCCAGGCTATGAGCATGAAGCCGTAGACCTTACCGACATATCCCGGCCCGAAGGAATCGGCGCAGAAAGCGGGCATGGTAGCGAATCCGCCGCCGTAGCAGGCCAGCAGGTAACAGCCGATGATCATGAACAGCCAATAGTTCGGAATAAGGCCCATGCCTACCAGAATATAAAGAATCGCCTGGGTGATGAACATCGTCATAAAGACCGTCCTGCGACCGATGTTGTCGGAGATCTTGGCCCAGAACAGACGCCCGAGGCCGTTGAAGATAGCCGTAACAGCGACGACCAATCCGCCTGCCCAGGCCAGTTTTTTAATCAGTACGTCGCCCGCAAGAGACGGATCGAGGAGTGGTTTGTAGAGTTCCTGGGAAATCGGAGAAAGTTGCGAAATGAGTCCCAGACCGGCGGAAACATTGAGGGCCAGCATAGCAAAAAGCATCCACCATTGCGGGGTTTTGACGGCCTCGCCGAACATGAACGACTGGGCGGCAGACACAGTCGTCGCCGGAGGCGTGAATCCTTTGGGCAGCCAGCCGGCGGGCGGATTCTTATAGAACTGGGCGGCCCCGGTCACGAGAATCAGAAAGATGAAACCCCAGATATAAAAGGTATTGGCGACACCGGACGATGTCATCTTTCCTGCGGCATCAAAGCTTTGGAAATTCGCAATCATGGCGGGCGCGATCTGTCCCATGAAAAAGGCGCCGAAACCGAATCCCATGACCGCCAAACCCGTAACGAGACCGCGCTTGTCGGGGAACCAGCGGATCAGAGTGGCGATCGGGGTCACATAACCAAAGCCGTTGCCCAAAGCGGCAATGACGCCGAAGCCCAGATAAAGCAAATAAATGTTCCCCACCGAATCGGCATAGCCCGCGACGAGCGTGCCGATACCGAACAAAATGCCGCCGATGGTGGCCACAAATTTCGGACCTTTTTTATCCACCAGGGTGCCGCCGAAGGCGGCGGCGCAGCCGATGATGCCCATAAGAATCATGAACGTTAACTGCGTCTGCGTTTCCCCCCATCCGTGCGTCGCTATCAATGGCTTTTTAAACACCGACCAGGCGTAAACCGTGCCCAGACACAACTGCATAACGATTGCCGCAATGGCAATCAACCACCGCTTACTCTCCAAATTTTCGTTTGCCATAAACCCTCCCTAAGATAAATGATGAGACAACTGATGAATGTGATGTTTTTTCGCCGAATTTTCCCGAAGAAAATCAGACCTCTCTTATCGCTTATTCATGCGGCACACATAGCATTCATTGCCCGTTGACCACAATTGGGTTCTGGCTATAACAAATTTATTCCATTAAATCAATCGGCATTTTTTCGGTAAATGAAACGGCATTTTTTGACGGATCGTAAGGATGCCGGCTGAATTTATTGTATTTTTTCTGTTGACTCTCAAAATCAAAAACTATAGAAGGACGCAACATCATATACAATGCGTATAAATTTTGCCAGGGGGTGTTCAATGAGTAATGATGCAAAGGTTTTTGGTATGCCTGCCGAAAGCGGCAGATGGTGGTTTGTTGTTCTCGGATTGATTATAAATGTGTGCCTGGGAGCTGTTTATGCCTACAGTATTTTCCTCGGGCCGGTGAAAGAAACTTTTAATTCCTCCGCTTTTATGTCCGGTCTTCCATTCATGGTTTTTCTGGCTTTTTTTGCCGTGCTGATGTTCTTCGGCGGGCGGGTCATGGAAAAAATGGGGCCCCGCAATATGGGAATGATCGGCGGCGTTATTGTGGGATTAGGGTGGCTGCTGTCGAGTTTTGCCACTAATATCTGGATGCTGACGTTCACCTACGGCGTCATCGCCGGATCGGGCGTCGGTCTTGTTTACGGCTGCCCCGTGGCCATGGGCGGGAAATGGTTTCCCGATAGAAAAGGCCTCGCGGTAGGTTTGATGCTCGCCGGCTTCGGCGGATCGGCCCTCATTACGGGCAAGATCGCCAATGCCATGATTCCTTCCGTCGGATTGCCGACGACCTTTATGTATTTCGGAATTGCGTTCGGCATTATTCTGGTTGTCCTGAGTCTGCCTTTTCGCTTTCCCGCCGCCGGCTGGACGCCTGCCGGTTGGAAACCCGCCGTGGGTACGGTTGCGGCCGTCGACTTTACACCGGGTGAAATGGTGAAGACCGGCGCTTTCTGGGGATTATTTTTCTGCTTTATCATCGGCTCCATCGCGGGCCTGATGGCCATCGGCATATCCAAACCGGTAGGCAGCGAAATCATCAAAATAACCGGCGGGACGGCCGCGACGCTGGTCGGCGTTTTCGCCTGCTTTAACGCATTGGGACGCCCGCTTTTCGGCTGGCTGACGGATAAAATCGCACCCCGCAATGCCGCCATTCTCAATCTGGCGGTGATTTTCATCGTATCGATCTTGATGATCATGGCAAAAGAAGGGGATACCGCTCTTTACGTCATCGGCTTTATCGGGTTCTGGATGTGCCTGGGCGGCTGGCTGGCCATCGCTCCGACGGCGACGGCCACATTCTTCGGCGTGAAGAATAACGCGAGAAACTACGGCGTGGTCTTCTTTGCCTATGGCGTGGGCGCCATCCTCAGCGGCATCATTTCCGGCCAGGCCAAGGATGTGTTCGGAACATACACCTATGCCTTCTATCCGACGGCCGTCCTTGCAGTTGTCGGCCTGGCGCTGGCGGTCGCGCTGCTCAAACCGCCGAAAAAAGGATAGCCGCCGCAGAAATCTTGCACCGATCCTTATAATGACAAAAGCCTCCCTCTCGAGGTAACTAAGAGGGAGGCTTTTCATCTGATACTCCATCCGTAAATCATGGGATTCATCCTGCGCCTGACAAAGGTTTAACGAATCCGGGACAGCCTCCGTTGATTCTTTCGCCCTTTTCCGCAGACTTTTAATAAATTATTCAATATGTTTGACGCCGGGCGGCAATACAGCTCGACAGACCTTCAGAAATTTTGTAAAAGACAGACAATGTCATGAAGGAGGATTGATTATGGATCAAGACGGAGAACAGACGTGCGTGTTTTGCAACATCGCGGCAGGGACGGCGCCGGCCCATGTCATCGACGAAGACGATCTGTCCATGTGCATCCTCGATATTCACCCCTACACGGAGGGGCATTG
>JAFGHS010000011.1 GCA_016930075.1 Deltaproteobacteria bacterium | reverse complement strand
TGGATTCCCGTTTTCACGGGAATGACAAAAAAGACCAAAACTCGACTTTTTACGAAGGCATCATCTTTAAAAGGGAGGGGAATTATAGTCTCCCTAAACAAAAGAAATGATTTTTAACCATTGCCGTTGCTTCCAAAAAGGAATGGTTTTTTGTCCGCTTTGCTGATGAGGACATCCATTATTCCTTATACGGATCCGGGGGCGGCGGTGCGTAACGGTTCACCCGGTCGGTTTGATATGGCGCATGATAATCCGGTGCGGACTGCGCGTCCGGCGGGGCGACGACGTGGCCCGGCTCCAGATTTTCCTTGTGCCAGCCCTGCTCGTACCGGGACAGGAATATCTGGCGCCAACGGAATTTCAATATCTTCCAGTCTCCATTTTGCTTGATGTACTCCTTTTCATATTTTCCCCAGCACCAGGCGCCGGCGATGGTTCCTTTGGCGTCAATGGGGAAATTGGTAATGCCGGGGCTCATCCAGACGGCCCGGGCCTGTGTCCCCTCCCCGTTGATTTCAATGACAGGGTTGACGGCCATGTGGATGACCATATTCCCTTTGATCTGGGGCGCATAGTCCGTCGTGATAGGGTGGTCCGTATGGCTTAAGAGAAAGTACCGGTGCGGCGCATCTTTGCCCTTCAAAATGCCTTTGTTGCTCAGTTCGATTTCCACATCGTCACTGTCGGCAAAAAGCTCCACAATGGCCTTTACTTTCCCGATGTTGATGTACTGGCAATACAGGGACTGGAGCTTCCAGATGGCAATGTAGTCGCTCAGATACCGATTCTGCTTTTCCAGGCGATCCAGTCTCTCTTCAATGGACTCTTTACCCATACCTGTTCCTCCTTCGATTTATTTCTAACTTTAAATAAATTTGTTAGCAAATTGTTAAGAAAAAAACAATACATTACTGAGCGGTTTCAACCATAAATCTTAAAAAATATCGTACTTTTGTATTTAAATGGAAGGGCGCCGAACATAAATTTCACCGTTGACAAGCACCGTCATTCGGCTATGATCGCCGGATAGAAATGCAGAAGGCTTTTTCTCAGCCTTCGGATAACCGTAATTAATTGAGGTTGTCGGAGTTATTTCACATTGAGAGATACAACATCGGACGATGAAAACTTTTAAAATTCTTTTACCCGGTCTTATGGCCGCTCAGGTTATTGCTGCCGTCCAGGTCTATTCATCAAATGCCAGCCTTGCGGAGGCCCTTGCACTGGTGAAGAATGCCGGCTATATCACTGTCCCCGGTCCGCACATTGCATCCGGCCTTCTGGACATGGCCCCCGCTTTCTTCGGCGGCTTGTTCTTTACGTTCAGTATCGGCGCCGGTATTTCACTTCTGTCGCTTCTGGCTTTCTGGGTGTGGGATCGTGTCTTTTCGCGAAACAAATGGCTCCTGATCCCAATGTTGGTCATATGGATATTGTGTCTTGCGGCGGTCAACGGCCAGGGGATATGTTTCGGCGGTACGGTCTACTTTCTCATCATACCCCCCATCGTGTATGCGGCATCGAGAAGATGGATGCCGCCGCGAAAGGGGGGAAAAACAGCCTTGAGGGAGGGGGCCTGCGCATTGCCTGTGTTGCTTATCGGCTTAATATGGATGTCTCAGGCAGGCGGCGACATGTTTATATCGATCCGGGACAACCTTTTGCTTTCCAATGCCGTCGGCTCTCAGGTCAATGATTTCTACTACAAGTACACCATGTTCCCTGCAGAGGTTTTTAAAACGCTCGAACAGAAGACGATCAAGACATGCAACCTGGAAAGCATCCTTAACATCCCTTCGGCAGGATCAATAGAAAAAACATTAATCGGTTATGATTATTTCAATGCGGAGGAATATCGTGATGCCGACCTGACGCTGAAGGAAGAAAAAGGAACTTTGCTTTTTCAGAACAGCGGCAATAACATCCTTCGAACGAGTATAGAAGAGTTCGCTCTGCAACCCTCAACAATATTGAAAGAGTTTTCGGATAAAAGCGACCGAGACGCATTTTTTCGTGAGATGGTCTTCTTATCCGTCCTCATCGGATTTCCCGTTATCTTGTATGTCGCTTTGTATGCCGTGATTCACACAGCGTTGCAATTGCTTTTATCCCAAGGATATGCTTCGATCACTACAGCACTTATCTGTTTTTTCATAGGCGCGGCCCTTTTATTCCCGTTCCTTGGCAGCGGTATATCCGTTCATGATGATAATCCGGCTTCCGCCTTGCAGTCCGACAATCGGCGGGATCGGGTTGCGGCACTCCGGTACATGGGTGAAAAAGAACTGGATGTGGCCGGCTTTGAAAATTATGGAAAGCGGCTGACTTCTCCATATGTGCCTGAGCGTTACTGGCTGGCGGTTGCTCTTGGTGTAAGCCAACGGCCTGAGAGTTATGAAGATATTTTGATTCTTCTGGACGACCCTTCACCCAACGTCGTCTGCAAGGCATTTGAAGCTTTAGGAAGAAGAGGAAACAAAAATGCCGTGAAGGAGATTTTGCAGAGGATTGAAAAATCAAAATATGGCTGGTACGAACAATGGTACGCCTATAAGGCACTGAAAGCTTTGGGATGGAATCAAACAGGATCACGATAAAACCATTTTTCCTTATCATCACGGTCATCATCCTTGCAGAAACCGCTGCGGGTTGCATCATTCTTGAGGGACGCTATAACCCGCTCATGGTTACCGGCACTTTACGCATTGCCGAGACAGCGGTGATCTTACTGGTTGCGCAAATGTGGGGAGGAGGGCTTGCCTCTCTAGGCCTGGCCTCATCCACCATCATACCGGGATTTAAAAAGGGGCTGATCGTGTCAGCCGCTTTCGGGACCTTGACCGTTCTTGTATTTATGGGTTTCTTTATTGCCGGGTATAACCCCTTGACATGGATTCAATCCAATCTGCCTTCTGCACCCGATGAAATGATTATCTTTTTTATTGCGGGAACCATCGTGGGGCCAATTGCTGAAGAGGTTTTTTTCCGCGGGGTGCTGTATGGTTTTTTCAGACGATGGGGCGTTTTTGTGGCCGTTGTTCTCAGCATGTTGCTGTTTGTTCTTGCCCATCCGATATGTTTTGCCGTTTCATGGCCGAGAATTGCAGGGGGCCTCCTGTTTGCCGTGGCTTATGAAATGACCGGCAGCCTGGCTGCGCCGATAACGATTCATGCCCTGGGAAACCTGGCCATTTTCAGCCTTCCGCTTTTATCGAAAGGGGTTTTGTAAGTCATTATTTGCAGTCTGCATTTGACTAAGAAAAAAGTTCGTCATATACTCCGCCCATATACAAGGAACATAAAAAATATATTGTTGGAGAGAGGATTTGTATGCGGAAATTCATCTTCACCCTGCTGATTGTTGTTTTTGTGTTGCCATTAAATGCGTGTTCCAAATCGGAACCCAAAGCGGACAACGAGAAGGCCCTGTACGCCATCGGCGTTATGATGTCCAAGCAGATGGAAATTTTATCTCTCAAGCCGGAAGAACTCGATTTTGTCAAAAAAGGCATGACCGATTCCTTAACCGGGAAAAAATTGATTGTCAATCCGGAGGCTTATCAACAGAAGGTCTCTGAGTTCGCCCAGGCACGCATGAAACTGTCAGCGGAAAAGCAGAAGGAAAAATCAAAGGCCTATCTGGAAAGTGCAGCCAGGGAAAAAGGGGCGCAGAAAACCGATTCGGGACTGGTTTATATCCCGATTAAAGAAGGAACCGGCCAACAGCCGAAAGAAACGGACATGGTCAGAGTTCACTACCAGGGCGCGTTGATTGACGGAAAGGTATTCGACAGCTCCATCAAACGCGGACAGCCGGTTGACTTTCCGCTTAACCGGGTCATCAAATGCTGGGGTGAAGGCATAACAAAAATGAAGGTCGGCGGCAAGGCGAAGGTTGTTTGTCCCGCATCGCTCGCTTATGGCGATTCAGGCCGCCCTCCGGTTATCCCGGCCGGCGCGGCCCTCGTTTTCGAGGTCGAACTTCTCGACATCGTCAACCCTGCTGATGCTAATGTGCAGAAGAAGTAGATGTAAATACGAAAATCTTCCCAGCCCCCTTTTAGAAAAAAAACTTTTATTTTGTAAAAAGGGGGGATTTTCATGTCTCCCGACATCCCACGGTTTGATATGAATTAAAAGAAAAAGGCCGAAGAGCGATCTGATTTACAAGAATCCTCTTCGGCCTTTTTAGGGTTTTTGCAGAAAAAGCTTGAGCCGCGGCGGCCATTAATTATTTCCTGGTCGGCTTTTTGAACGAAAAAAAGCCCGTGATGCCGTGCATATACTTTTCAAAATACTTCCCAATTCTTGATCCAAAGCCTGCGGCATCAATAAAGCAACCTTTGTGTCCGCCGCCGCTGCTGGGAACGCGGCCGGCTGTCGTGAAGGTCATTTCCCCATAATAGTTCCTGTTTCCGAATTCTCCCTGTATGGCCATGGCCGACCCTTCAGGCAGATTGCTCCGGCTGAAGACGGCGACCAGGATGTCTCCGTCCATTCTTGTATTCACAGCGGCAATGCCATTGCAGGTAACGGATCCGGCTTTAATATCCTGTAGATAGCGGCTGTCCATCGTCGAGGGAAATGTCATGTGGGCGGCCAGTGTGGATTCGCTCGGCACGATCCGGGCGGTTACGGTAATGGGTACAATGACCGGCAGGGTGATATAGGAACTTCGCGTCGGATCGCGGTAGAACGTCACCACCGGCGCCGGCGACAGCTGGGGGGTTGCATCGCCGCAGACGGCAGTGATGGTCAGCCTGATGCGATGGCCGGCTTTGATAATGTGGGATATGGGGCGCAGATCAAAAACCAGTTCCGCCGGCTCTCCGGGTGTAAGCGGCTTGATGTCTTCCGCCGCATTCCGGTGCCACGGGAGGCCCCAGTTATTGATAGGCGGGGGGTTCAGGGTCCGGAATGACGCCCTGATGCCGTTGATGCCGTCGGGCAGCGGTCTTCCGGCGGCGATAATGCCGAAGCTCGGCGACCCGGATGCGCTGATTAAAGAACTCGCCGTGCCGTCCGGAGCGATATCTTCAATATCTGTGATGAAATCTCCGTCCGTAGCCGTTGACGATATCCAGAGATGAACCACCGGATGTCCGGTCAACACCATGTCTGCCGTAAGGGGGGCTGTGGTGTACGTCAACCCTTTAGTCGATGCTTCGGGCTGCGTGATCCATCTCAACCCATATGCGTCGGTCTGACTTACGGTTTGAATGCTGTAGTCGGTGGTGTAAACATCCTTGGCGCCTGCTGTGGAGGGTGTAGTCGTGCTCAGCGTTCCGTCATTGACGCCATACCCCAGTCCGGACGGCCCGGCCCCGAGATAATAATTGACGCGCCGCTCGGCCGGCAGCGGCCACTGCCAGGCATACCGCCAAGCCTTCCCCTCGTCTGCATTGTAGGTGTAATAGTAGATTTGCGGTTCATCCATGATGCCGTTGATAATGCCCTTAAGCCAGTAGTCAAACCAGCGGTGCTCCTCTTTGACGATGTTGAAATCAAGAGGGGCTGCCTTGGGGCTGTATTCGGTATTCCATATGCAGTGGGCGCCGGGCCCCAGGAGAACCCTGCGGGGATTGTTGAGGTTATTGAAACGGAAAAAGGTATCCCGTGGGAACGGCATGATATCGACCCAGTTGGCGGCATTGTACATGGCAATTACCGATGCTTCAATCTGGTCGAGGCTGATCGGCACATACAGTTTCCCCAGGTAATTGTAGCGGTGCTCTTCCTTGGCCGCCGCCAACATCGATTTGTCCGTATCTTCATCAACCGCAACGGCATTCGCGTCCGCCGTAGGGATGGACCCGGGCGTGTCGGCGGCGGACGGATACCGCGGCGTCGCCCCCGGCAGGCTCTCACCGCGAAGGGATGAGAAGCCGCAGGACATGGGGAAAACAGCCTTCAGATGCGGTGGCATGAGGTTTGCCGCCGATACCTGGCTTCCCCCTGTAGCGGAGCAGCCCCACATGCCGATTTTCCCATCACTCCAGGGCTGGGCGGCCAGCCATTCCGTAATGTCGTAAGCATCCCAGGAATCGCCTGAATAACTCGTTCCGAAAGAGGCATATATCCCTCTTTGATCCACCGTTGCGACAACATAGCCGTACTTGACGAGCCCCATCGCCGCGCCCGGATACAACTCGGCGGCCAGCCTGGTTCCATAATATCTCCGGTTGTACGGGGTATGCATCCAGACCACCGGCAAGGGGGTTGTTACCACCTCGCCGTTCAAGGTGGGACGGATGATGTCCACCGCCAGCTTCGTGCCGTCACGCACCGGCACATATTGAGAGGTCAATTGATACCCATCATAAAGAACCGGAGAGTAACCGCTGTACTGACCCGGCGCCGATACACGGTCCTGCGCTTCCGCCAGTGTGGAAAGGTTGGCGACAAGCCAAACGCCCAGCAGAAAGAATATCAGGGTTATTATAATTACCGCGGCAAATCTGCTCTTCTTCATTTTCTTCTCCTTTATCATTTATCACTGGTTTACAAAGTCAATCGCACGGAACAAACCAAAGCTGATTAAATGTAAAACGTCTAGTGATAGTTTTTTTAAAAAAATTTCTGGTTTCGATCAGCTTGTGTAATCTTCCCCCCGCTTTCTGAATTGTTTATTCAAAAGCCGCGGCCAATCCGACTTTGGCCGAAAGCGAAGAGCCAATCTCCACATAGTTATCATTAACTGCTGTATAAACCGGCCAGGTAAAGGCAGCCGTGCTGGGAATGCCGTTTTTGGCAAAGTTTGACCACAAGGTCATCATGTTGTCGGAGACCTGGACATCTGTGGCGTTCCATCCTGTGGCGGGCGCGCTTCCGGCAGGCAGTCCTGTAAGACCCAGCAGGTAATGCACATTAAAACTTGTGGGATAGTTGAAAAGATAAACCAGTTCGATGCCATGATAGGCGCCGACCCCCAGAGCTGCCCAATTTGCCGGCACATGACTGAACATATAGGCGTAAGTATTGGTTTTTCTTTTTGTGGCCCACCAGGGCAGATACTTTATAAACGCTGAAATACCAATGTCCTGGGCCGGATTATCCACATCTTTTTTATTCATGCCCGCAATAAAGGGGACATCATTTTGCATGCCGGCTTCATAGATGTTTCTCATGGTATCCGGTAGATGCCAACCGTCCACATTGGGCGTTATCATCTGCATGAACCCCGCCGCTGCGTTGATTTCCACCCAGGTCTTGGCGCGGAGTTGTTCCAGCGTTGTGGCGCCAAGTGCATCCGCGAGTCGTACGCCGCTCGCTTCCGCTGTTGCCAGAGACGGCGTATCCGGCGGATAGATCCCGCTTTCGCAGATTGCTTTATGGAAAAGACCGGCCGCTTTGGGGGTCGTCATCAAGTAGAGCACCTTGCCGCCGCCGCCGGACTCACCGAATATCGTGACACTGTTCGGATTGCCGCCGAAATTGGCAATGTTGTTTTTGACCCAGGCGAGGGCCTGAACCTGATCCATCTGGCCATAATTGCCTGATCCGCCGTACCCGGACTCCGCCGTCAGCAAGGGATGAGCGAGATAACCGAACGGCCCCAGCCGGTGATTGACCACAACCAATATGACGCCCTTGGTCGGCAGAGAGTTCGGATTATTAAAGGCCTTGGTATTTCCGGTCAGTGTTGAGAAGCCGCCGCCGTGCAGCCAGACCATGACGGGGAGATTGGAGGCGTTTTTCGGCGCAGTGATGTTGAGATAAAGGCAGTCTTCGCTCATACCGCCTTCACCAAAGGCCTGATAGGCGGGATTCTGGGCGGCCTGATCGCCCCAGGCAACGGCATCGCGCGTGCCCGTCCAGGCCGCCGGCTCCTGCGGGGGCCTCCAGCGCAGGTCGCCCAATGGCGGCTTGGCATAGGGAACGCCCAGGAATTGCCAGGTCCCTTCCGTTGCGGAATATCCTCTCAGTTTTCCGTAAGCCGTATTCACGACAATCCGCTCGGACGTGGAGCGTGTAAAATGTTCCAGGGCCGCTAAGGCAGTTCTCACCGTCCGGTCGCGGGAGTCCGTATCCGAAAAGACGCCGGCACTGTTGAGGGCCGTCATCAGACCGGCAAGGTTTGTCCGGAACGCCGTTGTCGATTGATTGAAATTGATGGAAGCGGCGTTGGCGGATACGATGCTGCGGATGCCTTCGGTGATCTGGATGCCGTTGTTGAGATCACCGTCGGCATCAAGGGTCTGCAAGAGAATAAGCTTGTTGTTGACAATCTGGTCCGAAGCCGCTGTTGCCCCCGACGTGACGGACAGGGGTGTCAGTTGGGCGGCCCCCGTGGCCGACCCTAAAACCAGATCGCCGATGGAAAACGTAACCGTCGCGCCGGCGTCATATTTGAATTTGCCGTTTGCGTCCGTCACATCATTGATATAGGCCGTCCGGTAATTCAGCCCCGAGACGGGGCTGTCCGTAAATATCCCCGTAGGAGCCTCATCGGACGAACTGCTGCAGCCGACAAAGGACGATAACCCCAGAAACAACAGGGCCGTCGCACCTGCCAGGCAGAAGATCGTAGACATTGATTTTTTGTGTTTTCTTTTCATAATTCAGGCTCCTTTTTAAAAGGGTTACATGCGATTTGAAACGGTTGACTGATAACGCCCACATGCCTCATGGATAAGCATACGTCGTCAAAAAGTCCGACTTCACTTCCAGAGGGTAGGCGATATTCAGGTAATTGTCCTGGCCCGATGCCAGGCCGAATGCCGGCCAGGTCACGATCCCGCTGACGCTGGGGTTTCCGGTTTTGGCAAACTGAATCCACATTTTCATGACGGCATCGGTTACAAAATCGTCCTTGTCATCAAGACCCGGATCTCTTGGCAGAGGCGGAGGCCCTTGAGGCGCTGCGAACAGAACATTATAATGATTTAGAATCGAACTGATGCAGCCGAACTGATAGGGGACTTCCAACCCGTGATAGGCTTTGAAAGTAGCACCCGCATCACTCATCCAATTCTTCCAATTGGTCGGCAACTGGCTGAATACATAGACATACATATTGGCATTGCCGTTGAGCAAAACAGGTGCCCAAACCGCTGTGCCCTGGTGTTTCAACGGTTCTCCCTCGCCGCCGCCGATCATGATGGGAACGTCGTTTTTCTGGCCGCTGGCAAAGATATTCCATACCGTATCCGGCAGGGCATAACCGTCCACAGTCCAGCGCGTCTCAAATCCGGACGAGTTTGTGGCCGCAATAATTTGCTGCCAGGTCTTGGAACGCAGTTCTGCCAGCGTTGATGCACCGAGGGCGTCTGACAGTTTCTGACCGTTTGCTTCCGCCAATTCCCTCGTTTCAAAAATGTAATAGGCTGCGCTTCCGCCGCCCGTGCCGGCCCCGATGCCGGCCTCGATAATCCCGCCATGGAAAAGCCCTTTGGCCAGAGGCGTCGCCAGCGTAAAGACGGTTCTTGCTCCGCCGCCGGACTGACCGAAAACAGCCACACGATCAGGATCGCCGCCGAATGCGGCGATATTGCTCTTGATCCACTGCAGGGCGGCAATGATGTCCATCTGTCCGTAATTGCCCGATCCACCGTAGCTCGAATCCGCCTTTAATAAAGAATGGGCCAGATACCCCAGGGCACCCAGACGCTGGTTGACGGTGACCACAACGGCGCCGCGCTGGGACAGGTACGGCACGTTATATGTCGGCATGTTGGCGGAACTGGCGTTGAGGCCGCCGCCGTGCAACCACACCAGGACGGGCAGCTTGGAGGCGTTTTTCGGCGCCGTGATATTCAGGTAAAGACAGTCTTCACTCATCTCCGATTCAGGAACACGGCCGGACCATGCAGCGGTCGGATAGGTTTGCGGCGTCCAGGGGCCGTAGGCAATGGCATTCCGGACGCCTGTCCAGGCGGTCGGCGGAACCGGCGGTTTCCAGCGGAGATCGCCGATGGGCGGTTTCGCATAGGGAACGCCCAACCATTGCCAGGTCGCCGCATCCAATTCGAAACCACTCAACTTGCCGTAAATCGTATCCACGGTGACTCTCGCAGCCGTCGCGCGCTCAAAATGAGTCAGGGCGGCCGACGCTGTTCTCACAGCCCTTGCACCGCGGTAAGAAGCGTCCGTAAAAACCTTCGCTCCATTCAGCGTCGTCACCAACGGAGCCAGACCGACGATGAAAGCATCCGTCGCCTGATTAAAATTGATGGAAGCGGCATTGGCGGATACGATCGTTCGAATGCCTTCCGTGATCTGAATGCCGTTGTTCAAGTTTCCGTCGGCGTCCAGCGTCTGCAATAGGATAAGTTTGTTATTGACGATCTGGTCCGAGGCAAGCGTTGCACCCGGGGTAATGGACAGGGGCGTCAGTTGGGAGGCTCCCGTTGCGGACCCCAACACCAGATTGCCGATGGAAAACGTGACGGTCGATCCGGCATCATATTTGAATTTTCCCTCCCCATCCGTCACATCATTGATATACGTCGTCCGGTAATTCAATCCCGAAACAGGACTGTCCGTGAATATCCCCGTAGGGGCCTCGTCGGACGAACTGCTGCAGCCCATGAACGAGACAAGCCCCGCTGTCAACAGCATCACGATGCTTGCCCGACAAAACATTATAAACATTCCATTTCGTTTCTTACACATGTTCTTTAAACCTCCTTAATCATTTAGGACTAATATTGATGACAAGATGAGATCTGTCAGTCTTTCCCGATCGGAAACCCCCAAAAGACGGCCTTTTTCTTTGCCTTCCACAAGGAGTAAAAACGTCGGCGTGCCGATAAATCCGTAATTTTTTTTAAACACCTCAATAAACTCTTCATGAACCACGCCGACCTTAATAGCCGGGGCAAGCTGAAGAGCGATATCTTCCAATAGTTTAAGCTGTCGTGAAAATTGATCGTCCCGGGGCATGCATAATAAAAGCAGCGGCCTCTTTTCGGCGGTCACCTCTTGCTCAATGTTTTCCGGTCTTATGGTGCAGACGGTTGCAGTCATCGTAGTCACTGTAAGCCCGTGGGTGTGCGGATCAATAAAGGTAAAGATATACCCGAACGGCAAATCGCGTCGGTCATCAAGGGTTTTAACCGCTGCACGGTGGGTTTCCCTCAGCCCCATTCATAGAAATCGCGACCTGAATCAGGTTTTGATGTAAATCCCGGCCGGGGCTCTCATCGGGGCGCCCGGCCGGGAAGGTCTGTTTTGCGTTTAACGGACGCAGCCTTCGACTTTTCGGCCGTCAAAGGCGACATGAATTAAGGCCACGTAACCGTGTTCAGGATGTCTTGCTTCTGCGTCGGCGAGGCAAACGGGAAATAATTCGGCGCCGCCGTATAGACTTCGAAAATGATCCATTGGGTGTTGCCGTTAATCTTCCGGCCGATAATCATACTGTCGTATGCATTCGTCGTGGCGTATGCAACGTCGGCTTTGGTGTAATCAACGCCATTAATTGTGGCCGGGGCCTCCGTGTATTCGGTAATCGTTTTGTTGCCGTCCGCCGTCAGGTGGGTTTCAAAGACAGCCCGAAGGGTGGCCCCGTCGGATACAGGACGGACGATGACTCTGACTGAAGGGACGTAATTTCCGCCCTTGCCGACCCGCCAGATCACGCCCGGCGCCGCGGCGGCTCCTTCGACCCAATCGTTCGGATGCGTTACGGAAAATCCGTAGGCGGCATTCGTGTAGGTGACATCCTCAACCGGCGGCGGCTCAGGCGCGGGAATATAGGCAGCAGCAACACCGGTTTTGACCTGCAAGGGGTTGGCGATCTCAACGTACGTGTCGTTTGCCTGCGTGTAGGCCGGCCAGTTGATGAGTCCGGGCACACTCGGATTTCCCGTTTTACCAAATTGGGCCCATATTTTTACACTGTTTTCTGCGACCGTATCATCCCCGGCATCGTATCCCGGTTCCCCGTTGCAGCCGTTCGTCACTGAAAACAAGCGGACAATGGCCGTGTCGAGGCCTTCGGGAATATAGCCGAACATATAAGGCAGCTCGAGACCGTGGAATGCGGCACACGCCGGCTGGGCCGCCCAGTTGGGAGGCAGGTGGCTGAAAACGTAAACAAAGGTATTCGGCTGAATGCGGCTCATCAGGTTGGCCGTAAGAGGCACATTCTGCTGCAACTCGGTTCCTAAATCCCTTGTCTGTGCGCCGATCATAAAGGGAACGTTGCCCTGATGGCCCTGATCGAAAATGTTGTAGACCGTATCCGTGAGGGCATAACCGTCTATCGTCAAGCTTGGACTGAATCCGCTGTTCTCGCCTGCGTCGATGATTTCCTGCCAGGTTTTCGCACGGGCCTGGGCCAGCGTCGTTACGCCTAATTGTGTGAACAGAGTTTCTCCCCTGCCTTCGCTTACGGACAGTTGCGGGGTCGCTGTCGGTTGAATGCCCATCGATCCGCTTTGAACGACCGCCTTGTGGTAGAGCCCATTGGCAAACGTTGAAGTCATCAAGGACAGGACCTTTTGTCCTCCTCCGGATTCGCCGAAAATGGTTACATTGTTGGGATTGCCGCCGAACGCGGAAATGTTGTTTTTTACCCAGTTCAGAGAGGCAACCATATCCATGGTGCCGTAATTGCCGGAACCGCCATAACCGGATTCCGCCGTTAGCAACGGATGGGCCAGGTAGCCCAGGGGCCCCAGCCGGCTGTTCACGGTGACGACCACCACGCCTTGCTTGGGCAGGGCGGTGTTGTTATAGGTATCTGAGTTGCCCGTATGCGTCGCCAGACCGCCGCCGTGGAAAAAGACCATAACCGGAAGCCCCTCGTTGACTTTCTGGGCCGGCGTGACGATGTTTAAATGAAGACAGTCTTCATCGATGCCTCCTCTTTCGAGCATAGGATCCGTATATCCTTGCGGGGCGACAGGGGCCCATGTCGTGGCGGCAAGAACGCCCGTCCAGGGAACAACGGGTTGTGGCGGCTTCCAGCGCAAATTGCCGACAGGCGGCGCGGCATAGGGGATGCCTTTGTAAATGCGGCAGCCGTCTTGCTGCAGACCGGAAACCAGGCCGCCCGTAATCGTTATGGGATCCGCAATGTCAGCCCCGGCGGACATCGTTACGCTGTTGAGGATGTCGTTCTTCTGAGTCGCCGTGTCGAAGCGATAATACGCCGGGACCGTATAGACTTCAAAAATGAACCAGTTGTTGCCTTCAATCCTGCCGATGATCATGCTGTCGTATGTGCCCACACTGGATGTATAGGTAACATCGGCCTTGGTATACGCAAGTCCGTTTATCGTGACGTTGCTTGCGGTGAAGGCGGTGATCGTCTTGCCGCCGTCTTGTGTCAGGTGCGCCGTGAAGACTTCTTGCAACGTAGTCCCCTGTGTTGAGGGGCGAACGATGGCCCGGACGGAGGGGATAAAACTCGACCCGCTTCCGACTCTCCAGACAACGCCGGTAGCCGCAGCCGCCCCCGTCACCCAGTTGTCGGGATACGTCACGGAGAATCCGTAGGATTCATCGGTATAAGTGACGTTATCGCTTGGCGGGGGTGTCGGCGGGGGTGTATAGGCAGCCACCACCCCGGTTTTGACCTTTAACAGCGGATCACCGTCCTCTGCGATATTGCCGATATCGAGGTAGGTATCGTTGGCAGCCGTATAGGAGGGCCAGTTGATCACGCCCGGTATGCTCGGATTGCCGGTTTTGGCAAACCGGGTCCACATGCTCGTGGCATAGTCGGCAACAAGAGGATCTTTATCATCATACCCCGTCCCATATACTTCCATCTCGGCCGGCGACGGGGCGGTGCAGCCGCCGCCCGGTGCGAGATACAGAACAGTCCACGTCGCGAGTCCTTCGGGGATAGCCCCAAACACATAGGGCAGCTCAAGACCGTGGAAGGCGACGCATTCATCTCTCCACACAGGCGGAAGATGGCTGAATACATAGATATAGGTATTGGGATTAACTGCCGAATTCAGAGACGCAATGAGGGGGGTCGTGGAGCGCAGCATTGCCTCGCCGCTCTGGGCGCCGACGATGAGGGGGAAATTTCCCTGCTCACCGGCGGCAAAAATATTGTACACCGTGTCGGTCAACCAACGGCCGTCAATGGTCAGGGTAGGGCTGAAACTGGATGCCGTGCCCGCTTCGATGATCTCCTCCCAGGTTTTCGCACGGGCCTCGGCCAGCGTCGTTACACCCAATGCCTGGAACAGCGTTTGTCCGGCGGCTTCCTGAACGACAACGGCTGAACCTCCGCGTGCAATGGCGCCGTCTCCACTTTCAATGATGGCCTTATGGAAAAGACCCTTGCCCTGAGGCGCCGTTATGACGGAAATGGTTTTGGTGCCCCCTCCGGATTCGCCGAAAATCGTCACATTATTGGGATCGCCGCCAAAACGAGTGATGTTGTTTTTGACCCAGTTTAAGGAAGCAACCAAATCCATGGTGCCATAATTGCCCGATCCGCCATATCCGGATTCCGCCGTCAGTTCAGGATGTGCCATATAACCGATAGGGCCTAACCGGCTGTTCACGGTAAGGGTAACCACGCCTTTTTGGGGAAGGCCGGCCGTGTTGTTATAGGTAGGTGAATTACCCGTCTGCGAGGCAAGACCGCCGCCATGGAAAAACACCATGACCGGAAGTCGTTCGTTTACCCGCTTGGCCGGCGTCACCAGATTCAAATAAAGACAGTCTTCACTGTAGCCGCCTCTGCCTTCCATAGCCACCGAATACGGTTGAGGAGCTATAGGAGCCCAATCGGTGCAGTTACGAACCCCCGCCCAGGGTACAACGGGCGCCGGAGGTTTCCAGCGTAAATTTCCCACAGGCGGTGCGGCATAAGGTATGCCTTTGAAAATGAGAACGCCATCCTGTGTTGCACCCTTTATCTGCCCGCCCGCTACGGTGACTGTGTCCGTTACGTAACCCGCATCTTCATCTCTGCTGCAGGCTGTGATCAATAGTGCAACCATCATCGCCAATACAAGAACCATACATCTTTGCCATAAGCTGGGTTTCATTTTTTACCTCCTTGATTTTATTTAGATTTGTCTGTTTAGACGTTACTGATCAATTAAGACAAGAAAACACCACTATGGCTGTGGCATCTCAACGCACTGACTGTTGGGAAAATTGACGCAGATGATGAGTTACAAGATGCATGCCCAAGTCGATGGACAAAATAAATTTTTCAACATGTTGTAATCAGAAGAATTTGTGTTGAGAAACCAAAGAAACAATTCTTGAAATGTGGGCCATGTCTCAATGCGGGACGTCTCAAGGTGGGCCATGTCCCATCACTTGTTGGGGATATCCATAATATTATGCTCGTTAATTTTTCTGTGCAGGGTACGGCGGCTGATGCCTAAAAAATGGGCAGCCTTTGTCTTGTTCCAGCGGGCCGCGGACAGGGCGTCCAATATGGCCTGAACGTCATTCGTGTCAGCCCTTTTGCGATTTTTCGCGACATTTTCCATTTTTTCATCATCCCTGATTTCGGCGGGCAGATGCTCCGGGGTAATCAGTTCGCCCCGGCAAAGAACGAAGGCGTGCTCCATGGCATGTTGCAACTCCCGGACGTTCCCGGGCCAGGCATAATCCATAAACCGCCTCAATACCTCATCGGAAATGCCTTCGATGCGTTTCTTGAACTGCTCATTGAAAGACCGACAAAAATGATCGACCAGAAGCAGCAAATCTTCGAGGCGATCCCTAAGGGGCGGCAGGGCGATTTCCATGACCTTGAGACGATAATAGAGGTCCTGACGGAATTCACCGTTGTTCACTTTTTCTTTCAGGTCTTTATTCGTGCATGCGACAACGCGGACATCCACTTTCCGGGGGTTCGATTCTCCCACGGGCTCAAATTCTTTTTCCTGCAAAACCCGAAGCAGCTTGAGTTGGATTAAGGGTGATATATCGCCGATCTCATCAAGTAAAATAGTCCCGCCGTCGGCCAGCTGGAATCGGCCCTGTTTATCCCGGATCGCCCCCGTAAAGGCGCCCCGGACGTGGCCGAAAAGTTCGCTTTCCAGAAGGCTCTCCGTCAGGGCTGAGCAGTTTACGGTCACAAAAGGCTTGAAGGCCCGCTGACCGCCGTAATGAAGGGCCCTCGCAATCAGTTCCTTGCCGGTTCCGCTTTCTCCGGTAATCAGAACCGTCGTATCCAGATCAGCCAGGTCCTCCAAAAGGTTGTAAATGTCCTGCATCCTTTTGCTTTTGCCGATGATGTTTTGAAACTGGTGCCTTTCCCGCAATTCCCTTTCCAGGTTTCTCAAAAGAGTGATGTCCCGGATGACCAGGACGGCCCCCATGAATCGGCCCGCCGGATCGAGGAGGGGAGAACTGTTGACGCTCACAAGCTGCCAGGGATGCCCCTGATGACCGCATTCGGTGCGGTATTCGCGGATTGCCTTTTTTGTTTCAAGGGTCTGTTTCAAAACCTCGATACAGGATTGACTGCACTGTTGCAGGCACTGGGACAGGGGCTTGCCGATGATTTCCGGGATCACGACGGGGCAGATATTTTCTGTGGATTTGTTCGCTTCAATCACCCGTAATTCAGGATCGACCGTAATGATCGCGTCATTGACGCTCTGAAAGATAGCCTCCAGCCGGCTTTTGTGCTCGGCCAGCTGTTTTTCCTCTTCCATGCGCCGGGTAATATCACGGCTGGAAACACGGAAACCGGTTATATCGCCTTTCCTGCTCCGGATCAGAGAAACGGAATCCTCAACCATCCGGCGAACGCCGTCCCGCCGTGTTATTTCATAGCTCAATTTGCCCGGAAACCCGGTTTTGTAAATGTGATTATAGGCTGTCGAAACGGTTTTGGCGGTTTCAGGGTCCATATACGATCGAAAGTTTCTTCCTGTCACACTGCTGGAAAAAAAATCCGCCGCTATGTTTCCGACGTCCAAATTGCCGGCCCAAATCCTGACGGCACCTTGATTGGCTAAAATGACGTTTCCTTTTAAATCGACTTCCGCCAGTCCGTCTACAACTTCATCAAACATCTTACGGTATCGTTCGAGCGAATCCCGGTAGCCCCTCTCGACCTCCATAAATTTGGTGATATCGTTCAGATGTCCGAAATAGACCTCCTTGCCGTCCAGGATGGTGCTGCTGCTGTCCGTGCGCACCCAGATGGCTGTGCCGTCCTTTCTCGTCATACGGAAAACATGTAAGCCGATGGTGTCGACATCTTTGAATTCCTGGATTTCCAGGTTATATCGTACGTGGTCGCGAGGATGAACCAGATCATGAAAGGTTTTACCGATCAATTCGTCGGGCCGCTCAAAACCCAAAATATTGCACAGGTATGGATTGACGTAACTCAAGACGCCGTCTTGCAGCATGAAAAGACCGACATGGGACAGATCGCATATGGCTTTAAAATCGGTATCGTTTTGTGGCAATGATGCGTCAACAACACATTTTTTATCTTTTTCGTCCGGTGACGCATTGCGCACATTTTCCATTTTATTGTCCTGAGGCTTTTTGCGGTAGAATAAACAGGTTAAGGAATATGTATATGAACGCGCCAAGTATAGATGCAGGAAATATCGAGTGTCAAGGCAATAGTAAAAAATTAAATAATTTTATTGACAAAGATGCGTTTTGAAAACATATTAATCGGGAAAAAGCATCATTAACATTCGGACAGGGGGAAGCATGCAGGATCTTGACGAATGGAGGAGCCGTCACCCGGACAAATATGCATCAACAGAGGATATTTTTAGCCACATCCACCGGGGCGACACCATCTTCATCGGCTCTGCCTGCGCGGAGCCGCAATATCTTGTAAAAGCACTGATCCGGTTTGTCCAAAACAAGCCCAAGGCCTTTTTCGGGGCGGAAGTTCTCCACATCAGGTCCCTGGGGGTTTTCCCTTTTGCGGATGAAAAATTCCAGCGCAATTTCCGCCACAACGCATTTTTCGTCGGCGACAATACAAGGGATGCCGTCAACAAGGGACTGGCCGATTACACGCCTGTTTTCCTTTCCCGCGTTCCCGGTTTGATCCGGCGCGACCTCGTCCGGATTGACATTGCCCTCATCCAGACATCGGATATCGATGAACACGGTTATATGAGCCTGGGGATCAGCGTAGACATCGTCAAGGCGGCAACGGAAAAAGCTTCCGTCATAGTCGCACAGGTCAACAGTGAAATGCCCCGCGTCCACGGCGACACCTTCATCCATATCCGCGATGTGGATTTCGTCGTGCCTTACGATGAACCGCTTCTTGAATATGAACCGCCGGGGGAAAGCGCCGTAACCCGGAAGATCGGCAGCTACATCGCCCGTCTGGTAAAGGACGGCGACACGATCCAGGTCGGTTACGGCAGCATCCCCAATGCCGCAATCGCGAGTTTGCAAGATAAAAAGCATTTGGGCGTTCATACGGAATACCTCAACAGCGGCATCATCGATTTGATGAGGACTGGCGCCGTGGACAACACAAAAAAGGCCATCGATCGAGGCAAGACGGTGGCAACCTTCTGTATGGGCCGGAAAGGCGACTATGATTACATTCGCAACAATCCGGCCATCGAATTCAGGGCCGTCGATTATACGAATAATCCCCTTGTTATCGCCCAGCACGAGAATATGGTTGCCGTCAACAGCGCCCTGGAAATCGACCTGACAGGACAGGCGTCGGCGGAATCGCTGGGAAAGCGATTTTACAGCGGCGTCGGCGGCCATGCTGATTTCATGAGAGGCGTTGCCCTGGCCAGGCACGGCAGGACCATCCTCGCAGTGCAATCGACAGCAGGAGGAGGAATGATTTCCCGGATTGTGCCTTTTTTAAGGGAAGGCGCCGGCGCATCTCTAAACAGAGGCGACGTTCAGTATGTGGTGACGGAATACGGTATTGCCTATATCAGCGGTAAAAGCATCCGCGAACGCGCCATGGAACTGATCAACATTGCCCATCCGAAATTCCGGCCCTGGCTTATCGAGGAAGCGAAGAAGGGGGGACTCATCTATCAGGATCAGGCCTATCACGAGGGGGAAAAGGGCGAATACCCGGAGCACCTGGAACAGTATCGGACGACGGGGAAGGACCTTGCTGTTTTTCTCCGCCCGGTTAAGATAACCGATGAACACAGGCTCAAGGATTTTCTCTATTCCCTTTCCGACGAGAGCCTCTACCGGCGGTTTGTGTCGCCCCGCAAAGAAATTCCCCATGAGTATCTTCAAACGATTTCCGCCATCGATTATACGGAACAGATGATGATTCTCGCCACTACCGGAGAGGCGGATAACGAGCAGATTGTCGGGGTGGGGCAATATGTGATAGACCATAAAACCCATATGGCGGATGTCGCCTTTGCCGTCCGGGATGATTACCAGAACAAAGGGATCGGCGCCGAATTGATTGCCTACCTGACCTACATCGCCAAGCGGCAGGGTCTGTTGGGATTTACGGCCGACGTCCTGGCGGAGAACCGGGCCATGCTGAATCTTTTTCATAAGGCCGATTTCGATATAAAGGAAAAAATCACGGCAGGCATCTATGATTTAGTCATGACATTCAGGAATTAAACAAAGAGGGAATATTTTTTCAGCCATGATGCAGCCGAATGTCTGACAAGTTTTTGGATATGTGAATGTAATGATTGACATGTAACGGGTATCGATATAAGAAACAAAATTCATCTTACGTTACTGCGAAACTGCAATTCGCTGTGTCTTGAGAGAGGCTGGTTGTTCATGAAAGAAACGTTGGGGGCCTGATGAACGGAGCAGAAATCTTATTAAAAACTGCTGCTGCTGCGGGAGTAGATGTTTGTTTTTCCAATCCCGGCACAACGGAGATGCCGATTGTGGCGGCTTTTGACAATATCAAATCGGTAAAGCCGGTTTTGTGTTTATTCGAGGGTGTCTGCACGGGCGCCGCCGACGGTTTCGGACGTATAAAAGGCTTGCCGGCGTTGACGTTATTACATTTGGGGCCGGGTTTTGCCAACGGCATCGCCAATCTGCATAACGCCCGGCGTGCCGGAACGCCTGTCGTCAATATCGTTGGCGACCACCCCACCTGGCACCTGGCTGCCGACGCCCCGCTGACCATGGATATTGCCTCCCTGGCCAAACCGGTGTCCCTGTGGCAGCGCTATAATGAGTCCGTCGAAACCCTGCCCGCCGATTTGGTGGAAGCGATCAAAGCATCTCTCTACGGCGGTGTGTCAACTCTGATTGTTCCCAATGATTGTCAATGGCTGGAATATACGGCAGGAGCCACGGCCCGTGTTGACTTTTCCTTCGATCCCGTTGACGCGAAACGCATTGATGATGCCGCAAAGGCGCTCAATGATGCAAAAAAACCCCTCCTTCTTATCGGAGGCGCTGTTTTACGCGAGGCGGGATTGAAAACGGCGGCCCGAATTCAGGCTATGACAGGATGCGAATTCATGATGACCGGCTTTCCCGGCCATATGGACCGGGGCAATGGACTTCCTTCACCCCGCCGCGTGCCTTATTTCCCCGAAGAAGCCGTCAAAATGCTGGCGCCTTATGACGTCGTAATTCTGGCAGGCATGGATGCCCCTGTCGCTTTTTTCGGCTACCGGGACGGACAAAGCAAGATTCTTGGTGAAGACACAACGGCAATCCGCATCGACGGAGAAAAGCAAAACGCCCTTGATGCCGTAGCGGCCCTGGCCGATTCCATAAGCAAAGTGAGCAACAAAGCCGATGCAGCCTACACGCCCGGCAATGATCCGAAGCCGGAACTCCCGATGGGCAGGCTGTCGCGGGGCGTGGCATGCCGGACAATCGCCGCCCTCCAGCCGGAGAACGCCATCATTGTCGATGAAGGCCTCACGTCAAGCGGTGCCTATCTTCTCATGGATTCCGGATTGTCGCCTCATACCTATCTGACCAATATGGGCGGTTCCATCGGCTGGGGCATGCCCTGCGCGACCGGGGCGGCTATCGCAGCGCCCAACCGTCCGGTCATCAATTTCCAGGCTGACGGCAGCGGCATGTACACCGCACAGGCCCTGTGGACCCAGGCAAGGGAAAATTTGGACATCACAACCCTCGTGTGCAAAAATAACCGCTACAGCATATTGCAGGCCGAGTATTTGCGGGCCGGCAATAAAACATCGGGTTCTTTGGTTGCATCGCTCATCGAGCTTGACCGCCCCACCATCGACTGGGTAAACATCAGTTGGGGAATGGGCGTCCCCGCCGTTTCGGTGGACACCTGCGAAGATCTGGCAAAAGAATTTAAAAAAGCCCTGGGGGAGGAGGGCCCTCATTTAATCGAAATGAATCTCGGATAAGTCATGGAGGCAATGCATGGACAATTGTATCGTGGAAACAAGGGCCGGCAACATTCAAGGTTATGCAAAGGACGGATTGAAAATATTCAAAGGCATCCCCTACGCAGAGTCGCCGGTAGATGAACTGCGTTTCAGCCCATCCGTACCGAAGAAGCCCTGGAGCGGCATCTTGGATTGCACAAAGCCGGGCCCTATTGTTCCGCAGAGAGACGCCCCCTTTTCCCCCAAACCCCTTCCCCTGCAAAGCGAAGAAGGATGCCTGAACCTGAATATCTGGACGCCGGAAACGGATGCCAAACGACGCCCCGTCCTGTTCTGGATTCACGGCGGCGGGTTTTCCTTCGGCAGCGGTTCCTGGGACGACGGATCCCACTTGGCCAGCCGCGGCGATTGCGTCATGGTCACCATCAATTACCGCGTCAACATCCTGGGCTTCTTATACATCAAGGATCAGATGGCCAACCTGGGTCAAGGAGATCAGATCATGGCCCTTCAATGGGTCCGCGACAATATTGAGCGGTTCGGCGGCGATCCCGATAATGTGACGATTTTCGGTGAATCCGCAGGCGCGGTCGCGGTCTGCACCCTGATGGCCATGCCGGCGGCGAAAGGACTCTTCCGACGGGTCATTGCCGAAAGCGGCAACGCCCATCCCAAGTCCTATGATCCGCAGGCCGGCATCGATGGGACGAAGAAAATCATGGAAGCCCTCGGCGTTCCCGGAAACGATATAGCGGCCCTGCGAAAAGTACCGACGGAAAAAATCGTTCAGGTTGCGGAAAAAATGGAACTGGAAGCTCGCGGTGAAGGCCTGTTATTTCCCTACGGCATCTATGTGGATGGGAAAACGCTGCCGGAACATCCTCTGGAGGCCATCCGCAACGGATTCGCCAAAGATATCGATTTGATCATCGGGACGAATCGAGACGAAGCCAAACTCTACACGGCCCTCATGCCGTCGGGGCAAAAGCTTGATGAAGAGGGGCTGTTGAAAGCCGTATTGAAAATTCTCGCACGATATGGTCAGGATGCAAATGCGGCATCAAAAATGATCGGCGCTTATCGAACGGCACGGGAAGGCAAACTGCCCACAGACCCGCAGAACATCCTGGATGCCGTCACGACGGACTCGCGTTTCCGGATTCCGGCCCTGCTTCTGGCCGAAGCCCAGAGCCGGCACCAGTCCCGCGTCTTTTCTTATTTGTTCACTTATCAGTCGCCGGCGCTGGGGGGTCGAGTGGGCGCCTGTCACGGCCTTGAAGTTCCTTTTTTATTCGGGTCCCTTGGAGAAAAAGAGCGGCTTGTTTTCCCAAAAAGAAGCGCCGAAACGGACATCTTAAGCAACAACATGGTGGATGCCTGGACGTCTTTCGCCCGCACGGGGAACCCCTCCCACGCAGGCATGCCCACATGGCTCCCCTTTGATCCGGTCAGGAGAAACACCATGATCCTGGATACGGAGATAAAGCTTGCCGAAGACCCCTTCGGCCAGGAAAGAAAGGCCTGGGACGGGATTTTCTGAGCGCATCAGACCGCTGCAATGTAATTAAAAAAGCGAATGGGACCATCAGCGCCCATTCGCTTCACAGACGGAACATTAAAATATCAAGATAAAAAATTTGATCCCCGCCTATCTTAAGACTCTGCCTGCCTGTATGCCTTTCACGTAATCGCCGTTGATGACGGCATGACGGCCGTTAATAAAAACATGTTCGATGCCTGCGGGTTTGACGGCAGCCTGCATGTCGAGAAACGGCGTATCCAGAATTGTCTCCGGATTGAAGACGACGACATCAGCCGCCATGCCGGGCTTGATCAGGCCGATGTCTTTGAGCCCGAAGCGTTTGGCGCTTTCCGACGTCATGCGCTTCACGGCATTTTCCAGGCTGAAGAGTTTTCGATTTCTCACAAATTCACCAAGGACTCTGGGGAAAGCGCCGAGAGCGGCAGGATTCGGATAGCCCGTCGATTTTATGGCGGCGTCCGTTTCAAAAAGACAATAGTCGCAAGACAGGACTTTTTCCAGCACTTCCTCGTTGCCCGGTTCGCCGCTGTAGGCGTGGAAGAGCATCAGCGTTGCTCCCAGGCTGGCGGCGGCGAGTTTGAACATGGCGGCAAAAGGCGTACATTGCCATTTTTGGGCGATGTCGGTGATGCGCAGGCCGTTTAAATCTTCCCAGCCCGGAACGGCGGCATCCATGACCTGAAAATCGGAATAGGTAAAGCCGACAAAGGCAAAACCGAAATCCAGTTCCGGCTCCAGGCGGCGCTGCATTTCTTCATTCTCAAAGGCCGCAGGATACTCGGACAGGAACCAGTACGGAAAAGGGGCGAGAATCGTCGTGTTGCCGCAGGTCACGGGAAAAGCGTCGATCATAACGTCGACGCCCTCTTGTCGCGCCTCTTCAACCAGCTGGATGCAGCGATCCGCTGTGCCCCAGGTGCTTCGCCCTACGAAAATAAAGTGGGATAGCTGCAATCTGCATCCTGTGCGCCGGGCGACATCGAGCATCTCGGTCAACGCCCGTTCGTTATGAGGCGTATCGGACGGTTCATTGACATAGCAGGGAGAAACGACGGACTGGGCCTTGAGGTGAACCGTTACGGGGACGCCGGCCTTGGCGGCGACGGCGCAAAACGCGTCCAGTTCCTCCGTGGGCGAATACATCCCCGGGTCATATCCCAGACCGAAACTCAGACCGCAGGCGCCGTCGTCAAATGCCTTACGCTCATCATCCAGGCAGCGGGCCAGTTCCTCCGGCGTCATGGGGCCGCGCAATGTATCGGTGTTGCAATATCTCACGGCGGCATGCCCTACCAGTTCAGCCAGGTTGACGATGGGTTTTGCATCGACTACGCGATTCAGAAATTCATCCATGGTGCGCCAGTCATAAGCCAGCGGTTCGTCAACAAGCATGGCAGCCGGCGCATCGATGAGGTGTTTCTTTTCGGGGACCACCGGCGCCGGAGAGAATCCGCAATTGCCTCCGACGACTGTGGTGATGCCTTGTTCCACCAGGCATTTTAAGATCTCGGCGTTGCGGTCCAAAGGCAAAACCCAGTCGGCGTGGGAATGCATGTCGATAAAACCCGGCGCGACAGCCAAGCCTTCCGCTTCGATGATTCTGTCGGCTTCAGGGAGGACCTCGCCTCTTTCGATAACCGCCTCGATCCGGTTGTCCCTCAGGAGCAGGCTGCCTTCAAACGCCGGATTGCCGCTGCCGTCAATGATTTTCCCGTTTCGTATGAGTATTGTCGCCATGTTCCCTCCCGTGAATTATTTGTTTAAGGCTTTCTTTATCTGATAATCCCGTATGGCCGCTACCATTCCGACGGTGGATTCGGGAAGCGTCGTCACCGTTTTGCCGGTAGACAAAGCGAGGTAATAGATATGCGCAACTTTCTCCAGGAGTTCGGCATGCAAAACAGCCTCCTGGAGCGTCTTGCCGAGGGCCAGAATACCATGGTTCTGAATGATATAGGCGTTGGCCTGGTTGGATAATTTTGTTCCCACATTTTCGGCAAGCTCGGGCGTTCCCGAAAGCGCATAGGGAATGATCTCCACCATGGGACCCAAGGCGAAAGATACCTCGTCAAAAAGGGCGGGGATGGGCGTATTGATCACGGCAAAGACACTGCCGTAAGTCTGATGGGTATGGACGACGGCATTCACATCGGGGCGCTGACTGTAAATGATGCTGTGCAACCCCGACTCCACGGACGGCTTCAATTTGTCGTTCCCCTCAATAACGGCAAGGTCGGGGCCGACGACAAAAACATCACCGACGGAAATCTCTTCATATTTGACCGACGAGGGGGTGATGACCATTGCCGAATCACCTGTACGCACGGAAACATTCCCGCCTGTTCCCCTGTGCGTTCCGAAATATCCCTGGTCTGAAAGCCAAAGGCTGGTTTCAAGAACCAGCGCCTTTTCCTTATCGTATTTTATTGCCATGTCTGACTTTTGATCTCCTTCCCTGCGTAGCTGATGAATAAATATAAAGGTTTTTTGATTTGTTTTTGATTTACGCCATATTCTTTCTATGAAAAAAAAGTTTGACTTATAGATTTTATGATAATAAGTTTAATAACATTAAATTTATCTTTGCTCAAGTATTTTAATTATATCGGCGTCAGGCATGGGGGGTCATTTTTGGTGTTTGAAACATTTTGCACCACGGCTCGAAACAACGGGATGTCCGGTGTGAATATCGGAAATTTTTTTAAACTGACAAAAATCAAAAGGAGGGGTTCTCATGAAAAGCAAAGCGGAGGCAATGGAAGCGATGAAGGATTTGGATAGTGCCATTCATCGAACACGCAGGTTTGTGTCGATCTTCAGCGCCATTCTCGCGATCGCACTTATTCTCTTCTCAATAAATATGAAGCCCGCAATGGCCAGCGAAGGCGGGTGGAGCAGTTATACGCCCGGCACCTACGGCGATTTCAGCATGAATTATGCGGCGCCGGGATTGTATTTCAGAGAAAACGTCGTCTATTTCAAGGGAAAGCTCGATGATATGCCGGTTATGCCGGGGATCAATGCAAACCTGAAACAAACGACATGGTTCAATTTGCTCGGCATTACGTATGTCGCTCCGCAAAAAATATTGGGTGCAAATTACTTTATCACAACCAACATCCCTTACGGTTTTTCGGCAAAACTGGAAGCGAATGTGCCGGCCTTTGGATTAACCCTGTCGGAAAGCGTTTCCGGATTCGGCGAACTTGGCGTCGGTGATGTCTGGATCGCCCCCATCGGGCTTATGTGGAATATCGGCAGTTTCCATATCACATTGACGGAAAACATCGTGTTGCCCACGGGGAAGTATGATCCGGATAATCTGATCAATATGGGCAGAAATTATACCTCCTATGACACGGATATCGGCTTTACCTGGCTGGATGAAAAAAACGGACATGAAGTGTCTCTGATTGCCGGTTATCTGATCAACTCGACGAATCATAAAACGGATTACAAAACGGGCAATGAGTTCCATGTCGATTTTGCCCTCAACCAATTCTTCTCTGAAAGATTCGCGGTCGGCATCACAGGGTATTACTATCAACAGGTGACGGATGATTCCGGTTCGGGCGTTGTGGCTTCGGACGGCTATAAAAGTTCGAGCGCCGGCGTGGGACCGGCTGTCTTTGTGGGGCTGACAAAGGATATTCAGATCATGGGAAAATGGATCTGGGAATATCATGCAAAAAACCGTTTCAAGGGCAATTGGGCAACCGTGTCGTTAGTCGTAAAATTTTAATCTCTCTGGTTTTCCCGCTGCTGTTTTAAGCCCGGCCTCGTATTCAGGACAGGACGGAGACGCCCTGTCCTGAATACGTGCGATATTTGTGCAGGTCTACTTAAACAAGATGAGTATCGCCGCTTGACCGGCCGCCCAGATCAGCGCCGCTGCCGTTGCCAGAACACAGGCAAACGCCAGAAAACGATGATAAACCCCCTCCTGATGCTTATCGTTATAACCCAATAAAAATCCGAGGATAATGCCGGCGGCAAGGCCGCCGCCGTGGGCCCAGTTGTTGATCGCCGGCATCAGAAGTCCGAAAATGACGAGCCCGACAATCCATCCCATAGCCTGTTTGTAAATCGCCGCTCCGTAAGAACCGCCCCGGCTCTTGCCGTAATAGATGACAGCGCCGATAAGGCCGCAGATTGACGCGGATGCGCCAAGGGTAAAAGGAATGCCGGCCAGGTAGGACAGCAGAAAACCGCCGACGCCGGCTAATATATAGATCGCCGTAAACCGGCTTGATCCGAATTCCTGAACGACAAACGGGCCCAACTGATGGAGGGCCATCATATTGAAGAAGATATGCAGGATGCCGCCGTGAAGAAAGGAGGCCGACAAAAGGGTCCACCAGCGTCCATAACTGCCGATGGGGATCGTTCCCGTCGCGCCCAGCAGAAAGACACTGTCGTTGGAGGGCGACAAGAAGTTCAGGGGATTGCCGGAAAAACCCATTCGATAGGGATTCAGCAAAAGAGACAGGATGAAAAAAACAACGTTGGCGATTAAAATAATCCTAACGGGATCAACGGAACCCTCGGAAAAAGCAAGTGCCAGAAGCTTTTTCAAGGGAGAACCGGGTTTGGACAATCCGCAGTAAGGGCAAACCGGCTCATCGGCGCTGATAAGTCTGCGGCATTCCGGGCAGAGAAGGGAATTTTTTGCACCATATGCCATGATGTTATCCTTATTCTTTTAATCTTGAAACGGTCTTTCTACCCGTTCTTATTCAATTTTCCAGGTGGAGGACGTCGGCGTGTCCTTGAGGGCAATCTGCATCTCCGCCAGGAGATTTCTGATCTCGTCAGCCCGCTGCCAGTTCTTCGCGGCCCGTGCGGCGCGGCGCTCCTCAACCAGGCCCTCAATCTTTCGGACATCGAGCCCCCGTTTCCGGGCTTCCCGGTCCCGGTCGCTTAACAAATACCGGTCGGGATGATCGACAAACAAACCCAGGACCTGCCCAAGGCTGCGGAAGGTCGTTTCCGCCAGTTTCAGGACGGCAAGCGTTTCGGAATCAGCTTTAAAGCCTTTATCCGTCATCAACGTATTCATCAGACGGATCGCATCGAAAAGATGCCCGATGGCCTTGGCCGTATTGAAGTCGTCGTCCATGGCGTCGGTAAACTTATCCGGAAGGAGGGACAACTTTTCCGCCGCCTCTTTGTTTGCAGGGGCAAAGCCGGCAAAATCGGTTGCCGTTTGTACCTCCCCATGGTCCGCAAGGGCATCCTTGATGCTTTTTAAGGCCCTATAAAATCTGTCGAGGCCGTGCCGCGCCTCCGTAAGGGCCTCATCGGAATAATCCAGGGGGCTTTTATAATGGGTCTGGAGGATGAAGAAACGCAACACTTCGGGGTGGTAATTCACCAAAATATCCCGGACCGTAAAGACGTTATTGAGGGATTTCGACATCTTTTCCCGGTTGATCCGAACAAACCCGTGATGGACCCAGTATTTGGCGAGAGTCTTTCCGGAGGCGCCTTCCGACTGGGCAATCTCGTTTTCATGATGGGGGAATATCAGGTCTTCGCCGCCGCCGTGAATGTCAAAGGTATCCCCCAGGTATTTCTGGCTCATGACGGAGCACTCGATGTGCCAACCCGGCCGGCCCTTCCCCCAGGGGCTTTCCCACCAGGGTTCGCCTTCCTTGCTTGCCTTCCATAATGCAAAATCCATGGGGTTTTTCTTGGTTTCATTAACGTCGATCCGGGCGCCGGCCATCATATCGTCGAGGTTTCTGCCGGATAGTTTCCCGTAATCCTTGAATTTATCGACGGCGAAAAAGACATCGCCGCCTGCCACATAGGCCAGATCCTTTTCAATCAGTTTCTCGATCAATTGGATCATGCCGTCGATATGCCCGGTTGCCTTCGGCGTTGCGTCCGGTCTTGCATTACCCAGGGCGTCCATGTCTTCATCA